>CAINEA010000001.1 GCA_903847525.1 uncultured Acetobacteraceae bacterium
ACCGGCAACGAAAGCTGGCGGCTCAAACACCGATCCTGAGCCTCCCTTGACCAAGGCCTCTCGCACCGGTGGGTCCACAGGCCCATCGGGCGCGCCGCTACGTCAGTCGCTCAAAGGACACTTCGCGGCGCGCCCGATGGACCTATGGACTGTCATGTCCGTTTTCAAGGGTTCCGGACACCTGATCTCACTCGGTTACTTTCGTCCCGGTTGCCGCCTTTGATACAGGCATGCTCGGTGGAGGGCGGGCGCTGAGCGACGGTTGATCATGCTGTGATACGCGGGTTGGTTACCGCAAGACCATGGTGCGTCGCGGGCCTGCCTCTGTCTGCCGTCGGAAGTCGCGTTCCAAGTCCATAGTCGAGGATCGCCCTGACCTGTCCCGCCCTCCGCCGAGCATGCCGGATGATGATCCGGCTGTTTAGTCAGCCGGTGACACGATCGTGCGCGCTCCTCTCATCAAGCTTGCTTCTGCCGCTGTGGCTGGGTTTGTTCAGTGCCTCTTGCAGGACGTCCATGGCTTTCCGCGACTGGAGGTGTGGCGCGCGAGGACAACTTGAGAACAAAAGCGGATCAGCCTCTTTTGACGACATGGTTATTGCAACATTCTTTACGGGCGGATCGGTCGTTATGCAGGCAATAGACCAAACGAACCCTGCCAGTTCGCGCGCGATAGCGGTGACCACAACTTGCCTCAGTTTACCTTTCGCCATCATGTGCCGACAGCGTTGGCACAGGCGGGTTTGCGCTTTCCAGGCTATCGCACGGACGTTCTCCGGCACCGCGTTAACGGCGGCCAGCTTGTGACGCGCGACGCGGGCTGGGAAACGGTAGCTATGTGCAGCCTCGATCAGCAGAGTGCGGGCATGAATATCGCCCGCCTTGGTGATGGCGCCGATACGGCGCTTGGGGCCGGAGGAATGTTCCGATGGCACCAAGCCGAGGTAGGCCATGAAGTCGGGCGCGGAGGCAAAGCGTGACGGATCGCCAATGGCCGCCGCCAGACCGGCGCTGGCGATCGTGTCCAGACCACGCAGTGCACCCAGGTTCTGCACCAGTGGAAACAGCGACCAAGAGGGGATCTGCGCCCGCAGATAGCTGTCAACACGGTCCCGCCGTTGTTCACCAAGACGCACCGCCTCAATACTTTCTTCCAGCACGATCTGTTGCGCGGGTTGGGCAAAACTCTGGTCGGCAAGCCATCCTCGATGCGCCTTCGTCCAAGCCTGCCGACCATTGGGATAGATCCGCTCGTGACGCAGAAGAAAAGCGCTCAGTTGTTGACGGGCCGTGCGAACAGCCCTCATCGCCACCAAACGGGTACGGATCAGATCGCGCATTGCTTCGTGCGCCGCATCCGGTACCCAGACTGCGGTCAGCAACCCACCCCGGTGCAATATCGCCAGGCTGGCAGCGTCGCGGTTGTCGTTCTTCTGACGGTCCCCGCTCTTGCGCGGGATCATCGAGGGCGCGGCCACCATGCACTCCTCCCCCAGCTTGGTGAGGGTGCGGTGAATACCGTAGCCACATGGACCAGCATTCGTAGCAGAACTTCACTGGCCCGCTACTCGCTTGCCGCAAGCGATTAACCAGTTGCTCTAGCGCCGCCGCGGTGTTGGGGAATGTGCCATACGGCGTGGCCTTACCGACTTCACCCGCGGCGGTAACCGCGACAACGATGGTTTCCTTGTGCACATCCATCCCAACAAATCGTGTAGGCTGTTCCATGACCCGTCTCCTGTGCCTGAGGCTCCACGCCAGACCATCCGGCGCGACCCTCGATCATTGCACATGGCGAGACGGGTCACCCCTTCAGGGTGGCCACGGAGTCATCAGGTCAAGGGAGTTCAGACCGATGCTGCAAACACTGATCGATGGTTCCAAGGCAGAGCCCTGGCCTTACTTCCTTTCCCCGGATTCTCCGGACCTAAAACGGACATGAGGTCTACCGGCACGAGTGAAACGCTGTGCTCACGACAGGGGTCAATTTTGGACGCCGATAGGGGGTCAATATTCAATGCCGATTGACAATCAAAGTCTCCGACGATGAGATGGCATCCTTGAACCTCACACCCGCTTCGTTCCACGGTGAGTGGAACTACACCATCTCCCCAAGGCGGCCAGACCGGTGATGTGGTTATTCGGGCTCAGGCCCTAAGAGGCCCCGGCAGAATCAGAGCCGATACAATGGTATCCGCGATTCCGGTTAAGCCGGCACGGCTCGCGCCTCTTCGAGGCCTGTCGTTCGCCGGTATATTCCGATCCCATGCAGATCGACGATCGGGTCGTCAAAAACCTCATTGTTCAACAT
>CAINEA010000002.1 GCA_903847525.1 uncultured Acetobacteraceae bacterium
AAACGCCCAGATACTGATTCAGATCGTAGTGCCGCTCACACGCCGCCAGGCAGCGCTGGCGGAAATCGGAGGGTTGTTCGTCGCCGTAGGTGAGGGCGATCGCCTCGATCCTGTCGCGGTCGAGATTCTCCAGGACCGGGGCAAACAGGAAGGCGGTCGGATGCTGGCGGAAATCGGCGCTGAGGAAGCCGACCCGCAGGCGCGTGCGGCCGTCGTTCCAGTCGTGTCCGGGGGGAACCATCGCCGGCGCGGGCTTGATCCACCGGCGCGCATAAGCCGCGCTGGTAAGGTGGTGGTCCGCGGCGGTGGCTCCGGGAATGGACAGGGCCGCGAAGGGCTCGGCCACCATCTCCAGCGTCTCACGGATCAGCTTGAGCACCACCGGCGCCTGCTCATCGACAGTTTCCCAATCGCACAGCCATTGGGCCTGGTGCAGCAGGGCGCCGGCGGCCAGGGCCAGACCGGGGGCCAGTTCCAATACCTGCTTCAGGATACGGACCGCATCGGAGCGGCGGTGCTGGGCGATCCTGACCAGGGCGAAGTTGTATAGCGCCACTCCCTGGCTGCCCGCATCCTTCGCATGTTTGGCCGCTTGCAAAAACACCGGCTCAGCGTCCGCGATACGGCCCAAGTGGAATTCCAGCGTGCCCAGCAGCAGCCAGGCAAACGACATCGTGTCATCCAGCGCCAACGCGGCACGCAGATAGGCGCATGCCGGTTCCAACTGCCCGTTCTGATGGCACAGCACGCCGAGATTGGCGTGGATGCCCGCTTCCCGCGGATAAAGCTCCAGGCCGCGGCGCAGCACGTCCCCGGCTTCCGCCAACTGGCCCAGGTCGATCAGGCTGCCGCCCAGATTGCAGTACAACTCGCTGATCGCCGCATTCGCCTTCAGGGCCGCACGATAGTACGGCACAGCGCGGGCGTGGTCCCCGGCTTCGCGGGCCGCGTTGCCCAGCAGCAGATTGCCGCCGGCGACCCCCTCGGGTTTGCGCAGACCCAGTATGCGCTTGCCATAGGACGCGGCCTTGGCGTGATTGCCGCGGTTCGCTTCCAGCCGCCCGAGATCGAACAGGATGTTGACGTTCGCCGGCTCGCGGAGCAGCGCCCCTTCCAGATAGCCCGCCGCGAGGGCCGGCTGGTTCATCGCCATCAGTTCCGACGCGCGCCGGATCAGGTGCGCGGCGGATACCGTGTTCGGGCCAGGGGCACGTGCCAAGGACATCACAACATTCTCCCGCGGATAAATACCGGACGCTTTCCGACAAGATGGGCCGATCAACCGATCCGCCGTTCCTTCCATAGGAAACCCTGCGGCACAGCCGGTTGCGCCGCCGAAGCAGCGCCCCCTACTGACGCACCAGCAGCGACAGCACGGTATCCGGGTCCGGCAGTCCCGTTTCCGTCAGGCGATTGGCCTTCTGGAACTGGCGCAGCGCGTCTTCGGTCGCCTTGCTGAACTTGCCGTCCGGCTTGTCCTTCAACAGCTTCAGCGCCTTCAGCTTGGTCTGAACGGCTTGCAGCGTTTCGGCCCGCAGGCTCATGCGGTTCTGGCCGACGGTCATCTCGATCACCGGAGAGGCCTGGGGCACACGGACCTTTACCAAGGCCTCGATCGCACCGCGGATGGCGAGGTCCAGCAACTGGTCCGGCGACTGCCTGCAGATGTTGATCACGATGGCGGCGAAGGGGCCGGGCAGAATGAAGGGGTTCACGTCGAAAGCATCGGGCGTCAGTCGGCTCGCGGTGGTCAGGCTGCCGTCGATATAGCCGATATAGGAGCCGAGTTCGGGCTTCTTTTCTTCAACGACGGACGTGAAGGCCGAGCATTTCTGGCTGCCGGCACCACGGACGGAATAATCGCCGGAGCGATCGGCGGCCACGGCCGGGACGGCGCCGAAGCAGAAGGCAAGAACAAGGCCGCAGATCGTCGTCGGGAACGCTGGTTTACGCATGATCCGTAT
>CAINEA010000003.1 GCA_903847525.1 uncultured Acetobacteraceae bacterium
GGCCGACTGGTCGCCCCCAAGGGCGCCGGCACATTCCTGCCCCGGAGCGGTACGATGTAAGGCCTGCGGCCGGAACCCCCGTCTACCGGATCAAGATACGTCGCACGGTCCTGAACAGGTTCAGCACAGCTCGCGAAGCGCCGATTGCGGATCGGCATCGATCACCGGCGCCAGGCCCTTGGCGATCGCCAACAGCCGCCTGTCGCTGCACCGGGGCCCGACCAGGGTGACGCCGACGGGAAGCCCTTTCGGTCCACGCCCGACCGGGATCCCCACGCAGGGCACATGCAGCAAGGTCCAGTTCGAATTGAACACCGCGTTCCCCGTTGTGTGGAGCCCCTCCGGCGCCTCCCCCGGCGCGCTCGGCGTCAGCACGACATCGAGCGAAGGCCCAAACAACCCGTCGAAGATGGGACGGCAGCGATCGGCCAGCGTGTAGGCGGCCAGCAGCTCTTCCGGCGTCACCCCGCGCTCGTTCAATACCCGTGTGCGCAATCCCGGCGCCAGCAAGTCGCCCGCCCCGACATATTCGGGCAGGAACGACACGCCGCCTTCGCTGTAGCCGATGTCTGCGTGTGCCGCGGCAAGGCCGTCACATGGCGACGGCAGTTCGAGATCCTCCACAATGGCTCCGGCATCTTCCAGGCGCTTTGCGGCCAGCAGCAGCGCGGCCTCCCCGGCCGGCTCGATGTTGTCCCATACCGGGCTGCGGCAAAGTCCCACGCGAAGTCCGCGCGGCGATACGGTCTCGACATCCCCGATCTTCGCTAGGCGGAATGCTTCCGCCACCAGGATCAGGTCATCGACGCTGCGGCCGTACCAGCCAACCGTATCGAGCGTGAGGGACGACATCCTCAGGCCCTCCCGGCTCACCGCGCCCCAGGTCGGCTTGAAGCCATAGATGCCGTTGAACGAAGCGGGCCGGATATGCGACCCGCCGGTCTGCGTGCCGAAGGCCAGCGGCACCTGGAAATCGCCCACCGCCGCGCCAGACCCGGACGAAGAGCCACCCGGCGTATGCGCGGGGTTGAACGGGTTGCGCGTCAGCGCCTTGCGACCCTGGGAGGCGAACTCCACCGTATCGGTCTTGCCGAGGATCAACGAACCGCTATGGCGCACCACCGCGACGCAGGCTGCGTCGCGGCCGACCTGCATGCCGGTATAGATCGGCGAGTTCTGCGTCGTCGGCATGTCCCTGGTGTCGAAGACGTCCTTCACGCCCCAGGGCAGCCCATGCAGCGGCGATTTCATGGGCAGCTTGTCCAGTTCGCGGGCGTTGCGGATCGCCATGTCCACATCCAGATGCAACCAGGCCCGCACCAACGGATCACGTTGCTCGATCCGCTTCAGGCAGGAACGCAACAACTCCTCGCAGGAGAGCTGCCCGGAGCGCAACAGCGCGGCGGCCTCGCTTGCCGTGAGCTGGTTGGGCTGGGTCGCGACAGCGGTGGCGGAGAGCGGCATGTCCATGTCAGATACCTTTTCTGTTTCAGGCGATATGGGATGGCATCAATTGCCCCACCCGGCTTGACGCCACAGGGTTGGACGAATTGGCCAAATGGCAAGCGACCAGGTGGCCGGGCGCGGTGGCGCGCAGCAAAGGCGCCTCGACCGAGCAGCGGGCTTCGGCGTGGACGCAACGTTCCTGAAACGCACAGCCAACGTGAACGCGGGCATGGCTCGGCGGGTCACCCTGGATCGGCAGTGCGGCGCGCCTGCCCACGACCAATCGGGGCGCGGAAGCCAGCAGCGCCTGCGTGTACGGGTGCTTCGGATGGGCGAACAGATCGGCGGTTGGCGCCGTCTCCACGACGCGCCCGAGATACATCACGGCCACGCGGTCCGCCAATCGCTCGACCACGGATATATCATGGGAAATGAACACATAGGTCAGCGCCAGGCGCCGGCGCAATTCCAGCAACAGGTTCAGGACGGTCGCCTGCACCGACATATCCAGACCTGCCGTCGGCTCGTCGAGGATCACGATACTCGGCTGCAACAGCAGGATGCGCGCCAGTGCCACCCGACGCAGCTGGCCGCCGGACAGTTCGTGCGGATACCGCCCGCGAACCGAGGCATCGAGGCCGACGGCAAGCAGCATCGCATCCACCTGCCCGGACCGTCCGGCGCGCGCGCCGATGGCATGGATCTGCAATCCTTCCTCCAGCGTCGCGCCGACGCTCCACCAAGGATCCAAGGCCGCCGCTGCGTCCTGATGGACATACTGGATATCCCGCCGTGCCAGACGTGCGCGTTCCGGGGAGCGTCCGCCCACGTTGCCGCCGCGCAAAAGGATCTCTCCGGCCGTTTCTCGCTGCAGCCCGAGGATGGTTCGCGCCAGAGTGGTCTTGCCGCAGCCGGACTCCCCGACCACACCGAAGATCTCCCCTTCGTGCAGTTGCAGATCGATATCGTTAACGGCTCGGATGGATGCGGTCTTGCGGCGCAGAAAGCCGCTGGAGCCCCCCAGTGAAACCGACAGTCCACGCAGTTCGAGAAGGGGGGCGGTCATTCGAACAGCCTGCAATTGATGAAACGATCCTCCTCGGCCCCCAGTTTCAGGGGACCGCGCCGCGTGCAGGCCGTGGTGGCGCTGCTGCAACGCGGCGCATACCGGCAGCCCTGCGGCGCCGCGAGAGGGGATGGAACGCTACCGGGGATGCCAACAAATCCCGCAGCCCGGTCCGGATGGCAGCCGATCAGCGCGCGCGTATAGGGGTGCGACGGGGAATCGATCACCTGCGCCGCCGAACCCGCTTCCACACTTTGCCCGGCATAGATGACGCAAAGATCGTCGCACAGTTCTGCAACCACGCCGAGGTCATGTGTGACGAACAGCATGGAAAGGGCAAACTCTTCGGTCAGTTCCCGCAGCAGCGCCAGGGTCTGCGCCTGGGTCGTGACGTCCAGCGCCGTTGTCGGTTCGTCCGCGATCACCAAAGGCGGATTGCAGGCCAGGGCCGCCGCGATGGCCAGGCGCTGGCGTTGGCCGCCCGAGAATTGATGCGGATAGCGGTGCAGCGCCCCCTCCGGGTCCGGCAATTGCATCCGCCGCAAGAGGGAGACCAGCTTTTCCGTATGCCGGCGGCGGCGCGCGGCGCCCTTCAACCCATCCGCCGGTGCATGCCAGCGCATGACCTCGAGCAACTGTGTCCCGATGGTAAATACCGGGTTCAGCGCCAAATAGGGGTCTTGGGGAATGAAGCCGATACGGCTGGCGCGGACGGTGGCGTTCAGCTCCGCCTCGGAAAAGGCAAGCAGATCCTCTCCCTGCAGCATGATCTCGCCGGCATCGATCTGTGCGTCTGGCGGCAGGATGCCCATGATCGTACGCAGCAGCGTGGATTTTCCACAGCCGGACTCCCCAACCACGCCCAAAATACGGCCCGGCTGGAGCGTCAGGCCGATACCGTCCAGAATCTGTGCCAGTCCGGCATCCGTGCGGATCGATACCTTCAGATCGCGGATTCGCAATGCGGGCATCATCGCGAACGCCTCAGCCGAGGATCGACGATGTCACGCAGCCCGTCGCCGAGCAGGTTGAACCCCATGACGGTGAGCAGGATCGCCAGCCCCGGAAAGGTCGCATACCACCAGGCCGCCGGCAGATAGCTGCGGCTTTGCGCGATCGACAACCCCCAATCCGGTGCCGGCGGTGCGGCACCCATGCCAAGGAAGCCCAGTACCGCCGCCGTCAGGATCGTGAAGCCGAGGCCGATGGTCGCACGCACGATGATCGGCGAGATCGTGTTCGGCAGCACGTGCAGAAACACGATGCGCGCGGTGCCGGCACCGATGCCAGCCAGCGCATCCACGAACAGCGAGGATTTCAACCGCCGTGTCTCGGCATAGACAATTCGGGTAAAGAACGGCCAATAGGTAAGCGCCAACGCCAGCATCGCGCTTTCGAGTGACGGGCTCATCAGCTGCGCCAACGCCAGTGCCAGCACCAACTGCGGCAAGGCCAGCACCGCATCGGTGATCCGCATGATCCCCTCCGACATCCAGCCGCCGCGATAGCCGGCGACAAGCCCCAGCGGGATACCGATCGTCATCGCCAGCGACACGACCACCAGCGACACCGTCAAGGCACCCCGCGCCCCCAGGATCACGCGCGACAGCACATCCCGGCCGAGATTGTCGGTGCCGAACGGATACGCCGCGCTCGGCGGCTTCAGCCGGCGGGCGAGATGGGACGCCGATACATCCGCCGGATAGGGCGCCAGCAGCGGCCCCAGCACCGCCACAAGCAGGACCAGGACGACGATCGCCAACCCGACCATCGCCGGCACGTCGCGCGAGAAGCGGCGCAGGAACAACATCAGGCGGTTTCCATGAGGCGCGGATCGACCAGCCCGTGCACGAGGTCGGTCAGCAGGTTCACGCCGGCATAGACCACCCCGATCATCAGCGTGACCGCCAGCATAACCTGATGATCCCCCGTCAGGATCGCCTGCACGGTGTAGCTGCCGATGCCCGGCCAATCGAAGATCGCTTCCACCACCACGCCGCCGGCGATCAGGCTGCCGAACAGCAGGCCGATCTGGGTGAGTGTGGCGGTGACGGAATTGCGCAGCACGTAGATCCAGATCATCCGCGACCGGCGATAGCCGACAGCGCGTTCGTACAGCACGAAATCCTTTTGCAGCGTCTCCAGCACCCCCGCCCGGGTGAACCGGGTGATGCTGGCCAGACCGCCCAGGGCCAGGGTGATGGCCGGCAGCACCAGGTGGCGCGACGCATCGGCGAAGGCATCCCACCGCCAGGCAAGCGCACTGTCGATCAGCAGGAAGCCGGTCATCCGCGGCGGCGCCAGCATTTCGTCGGATAGCTCGCCCCGCAGCGGCAGCCAGCCGAGCTGCATGGAGAACAGCAATTGCAGCATGATCGCAACCCAGAATGCGGCCACGGCAACCCCAAGCACGGAAAAGAACCGCAGCAGGAAATCCGGCCAACGATTATGGTTCACTGCGCAGAGGACCCCCAGGGGAATTCCCAACGCGGTGGACAGGAACAGGGCGAAAAATGTCAGTTCCAGCGTCGCGGGCAGCCGTTGTGCGATATCGACCGCAACGGCGCGATGGGAGAAGGCGCTCTCGCCGAATTGCAGGTGCAGCACCCGATCCAGATACAGACCGAACTGCGCCAGGACCGACTGGTCCAGGCCCATTTCATGCCGCAGCCGCGCAATTTGCTCGGGCGTGGCCGCGTCCCCCGCCATCGCGGCGGCGGTATCGGACGGAACGATATAGATCAGCAGGAAGGTGACGACCAGCAGCCCGAACAGGGAGGGGATGGTCAGCAGCAGGCGGCGAAGCAGATATCGCGTCATCCGTTCAGGCTTCCAACGTCACCCAGCGCATTTCTGCGCCAGCGCCGACCGTGCAGAAGCGCCTTCCCTTCACCCGCCTGGAATAGCCCTGCAACTGCATCGAGTTATAGACCCAGATATCCGGACAATCGGCCATGATCTGCCGGGTCGCCTGCTCGTACAGCGGGGCACGCTCCTCCTGCCGAGTCAGGCCGCGCGCCGTGCGCAGCAGGACATCCACCTCGGGATTGCTGTAATAGGAAGACGCCTTCCAGGTGCCATGAAACTGGCTGTCGTACATCTGCCCCACCCAGTTCTCCGGATCGACAAAGTAGGTGCTGACCCAGTGCACCCACATATCCGGGGCGGTTTCCGGCTTTACCGCGTTCGTGATCATGTTGCCCCAGGTATCGCCGATGATCTTGACGTTGGCTCCGATCGAGGCGAGGTCGCTCTGGAACAGCTGGGCCGATTGAACGCTCTGCTCGTTCTCGGACTGCACGTGAATTTCAATGGCCCGCTTCATCGGCGCGCCCTCGGCGAGCGCCTTGTCGAAATAGGCCTTGGCCTTCACCAGATCATAGTCGTATCCCTTCGCACCTTTCGGGTAGCCCCACAACGTATCGGGCAGCGGGGTGGGATCACGTGTCGCATAGCCGCCGAGAATGTCGTTGATGAAGCCTTCGTAATTGAAGGCATGCGCGAACGCACGGCGTGCGTTCAGGTTGTCGAACGGCGGCTTGCGGTTGTTCATTCGGACGATGAAGGTCCGCATGTTGGTGTCCTTGATCACAACCGCATTCTTCGACGCGTTGATACGGGCCACCTGATCGGTCGGCAGGTTGTTGTCGGTGCAATCCAGCGTGCCGTTCAGCAACGCCAGCACGCGCGTGGAGGTTTCCTTGGTCGGGCGGAAGGCGATGCGCCGAACGGGCTTGGGATTGTCCTTCCAGCCGTAAAAATGGTCCTCGAAGATGGTCATGTCCAACCGCTCGAGCGGAGTGTAGCTGGCGGGATCGATGCGATAGGCGCCGGACCCCGCAGCGTTCGAGGCGAGCCAGCTCTTTGCCCAGTCGGTGCCATTCGGACCGATCTGCTCGTGCGCCTGGATCGCCCGCGGATTGACGATGGACACGATCGGGATGGCGGCGAAGAACGGCGCGTAGGGCTTTTCCAACTGGAACCGCACCAGAAGCGGCTCCGGCGCGGTGACCTTGTCCGGCTTCAGGATTGGCAGAAAGGCGCCAGCGGGCGCCATGCCAAGACCGAGAACCCGGCGGAAGCTGTAGACCACGTCGACCGCGGTCATCTCACTGCCGTCATGGAACCGGATCCCCGGGCGCAGCCGAAATTCCCACAGCAATCCATCATCGGACACGGTGTGGCCATCTGCCAGCCACGGCACGATCTCCGGCGGATCGTTTTCGTATCGGTACAGGTTGTCATACGCATTCAGCATCACGCCCTGCATCGGCACATCGAACACCTGGTGCGGGTCCAGGTTCATCGGCATCTGCGCCCCGTTCAGAAACGTGGATGGGTCCGCGGCCCGCGCCCGTCCGGCGGCCGTCAACAGGGTTCCCAGGGCAAGTGCGCCGGTTTGGCGGCGCGTGATACGAATTTCCATGCGATTACTCCGCCGCCGAAGCGGCATTCTGGGTGCGGCGGGCGGGATGCGTGGGGAACGGCAGACCGAGGTGGTCTCGCAGGGTGGTGCCTTCGTACTCCGTGCGGAACAGGCTGCGGCGCTGCAATTCCGGCACCACCAGCTCGACGAAGTCGTCGAGCGAGCCCGGAAGCCAGGCCGGCATGACGTTGAAGCCGTCCGCGGCTTCGTTTCGAAACCAATGTTCCATGATATCGACGATATGCTCGGGCGTGCCGATGGTCAGCAGATGCCCGCGTGGCCCGGCATTCAGCAGGCACAGTTCCCACAGGGTCAGATTGTCGCGCCGCGCGGCCTCCAGCATCAGGATCTGGCGCGACAACGGGCCGTTTGTGGCGGGCATTTCCGGCACCGGCCCGTCCAGCGGGTACTGGTCCAGGTTCGGCACGCCGATTGTATGCGCCAGCACCGACAGCCCGACACTGGGCTGGATCAACGATTGCAAATAGTCGAACTTCTCCTGCGCCTCGGCCATCGTGCGGCCAACCACGGGATATAGGCCGGGCATGATCCGCACCTCGTCCGGGGTCCGGCCATAGCGGGGCAAGCGGTTCATGACATCGGTATAGAACTCATGCGCCTGTTCGTAGGTGGTCTGCGCGGTGAACACGACTTCGGCCGTCTTCGCGGCAAGCTCCCGCCCGGTGGACGAGGCCCCGGCCTGCACCAGCACCGGACGGCCCTGCGGCGAGCGGGGCACATTCAGCGGGCCCCGAACCGAGAAGTATTTTCCCTTGTGGTTCAACGCATGGATCTTATCCGCGTCGAAATAAAGGCCGCTTTCCCGGTCCCGCAGAAATGCGTCGTCCTCCCACGAGTCCCACAAGCCGGTAACGACATCGGCGAACTCGACCGCGCGGTCATAGCGGTCCGCATGCGCGGTATGCTGGTCTCGGCTGAAATTGAAGGCCTCCGCTTCATTGTTGGACGTGACCAGGTTCCAGCCGGCACGGCCGCCGCTGATCTGGTCCAATGAGGCGAATTGGCGAGCCAGGGTATAGGGCTCGTTGTAGGTTGTCGTGGACGTCGCAACGAGACCGAGATGCGTGGTCACCGCCGCCAGTGCCGCCAGCATCGTCATCGGCTCGAACTTCACCACTTTGCCCATTCGGCCGCGCGACTCAGCGGTGCCCATCATTCCTACCGCGGAACTGTCGGCCAGGAACAGCAGGTCGAACTTGCCGCGCTCGGCGGTGCGCGCCACCTCCACGCAATGGCTAAAGTTCTGGCCCGACTCGGCATAGGCATCGGGGTGTCGCCAGGCAGCGACGTGCTGGCCGGTTTCATGAACAAAGGCCCCCAGGCTCAGGCTGCGATTTCCGGCCCTTTGGCTCATGCGGCATATTCCTTATGGCTAGACGGAGTCTTGGTTAACGCGAAGCTGAATGGGTAGCGGCCCTGGCTTCGGAGAGTTGCGGCTGCCGTTACGGCAGCCGCGCATTCCTCGGCTACGGCGTTCACCGGGGTCCGGTGAAAATATGGGCGGGCTCGCAGAATTCGGATGGCATGCGCGGAACGGCGGCCCCCGCCGCTGCCGCCCTGGTCGCTGCGGCGCGTAACTGTTCCAGCAATTCGGGCGTGAGCCAGGCAAGGCCGAAGCGGTCGGCGAAGACCGCGATTTCGTCAGCTGTCCATTCGGTCATCATCGGGTCCTGTCCTTTCAAAGTGCCGGCCGGCGCGCTTGCCAGGGCGTTGCCCGCTCGTAGGCGTGGGCGACACGGAGCACCGTCGCCTCGTCCCACCAGCGCCCGGCGATCTGGGCGTTGGCGGGCAGGCCGAGGCCGTCGAAGCCGGTGCAGACGGACATCGCGGGATGACCGCTGACGTTGAAGACCGACGACGTGCTGTGCGTGGTGAAATCGCGAACCGCATCCGGATCCGCGAAATTCGGCGCGGTATGAAAGGCGCCCGGCAGGATCAGGACATCCACCGTGCGCATCAGGGCATCGATTCCGGCGGCGAGGGCGCGGCGGTGCCGGACCGCGGCGAGGTAGTCCACCGCGCGCAGGGTGAAGCCGCTCATCATCTTCTCGCGGAGCGCGCGTCCCATCTGCGCGCCGCGCTCGAGGAAATCCGTCTCGTGGATCGACAGCGACTCGGTCCAATTGATCACGGATGTCACACGCCGGTAGTCGGCGAATGGCGAGGGCAAGGCGACATCGACAATGCGTGCGCCCTGGCCTTCCAGCACGCCGATCATGTCCTCGATCCCCGAAGCGTTCGCGGGATCGAGCGTCGCCCCCTCGATCGTCAGGCCACGCACGACACCGACGACGAGGCCTGCGACACCGGCGCCGATGCCGCGCGCGTAATCATCCGGCGCATGGTCGGCCGAAGCCGGATCGGCCGGATCGGGGCCGGCGATGACCGACAGGACCATGGCGGCGTCCTCTGCCGTCCGGCAGAGCGGGCCGGCCACGTCGAGCGAGTAGCAGTTCGGATGGATGCCGTAGCGGCTGACCAGTCCATAGGACGGCTTGATCCCCTGCAGCCCGCAGGCGGCGGCGGGCAGGCGCACCGAGCCGCCGGTGTCGGACCCCAGCGCGAACATTGCCGTGCCGCCGGCCACCGAGGCGCCGGCGCCGGTGGACGAACCGCCGGTGAAATGGTCGAGGTTCCACGGATTGCGCGCCGGTTCGAACGGCAGGTCGAAATACACGCCGCCGGTTCCGGTGCCATATTCCCAGGTGTTGAGCTTGCCGAGCAGGATCGCCCCGGCCGCCCGTAGCCGGACGATCGCCGTGGCGTCGAAATCGGGCACATGGTCCAGCATCAGCCGCGATGCCACGCAGGTGCGCACCCCGGCCGTGAAATAATTGTCCTTCACCGCATAGGGAATGCCGTGCAGCGGGCCGCGGCGCCGCCCGGCACGGATTTCCGCCTCCGCAACCCGCGCCTCCGCTCGCGCCGCTTCGGCGATGATGAGCAGGTAGGAATGCAGGCGGCCGTCCACCTCGGCGATACGGTCGAGGAAGGCCTCCACCAGCGCAACGGGCGACAACTCCCCCGCGCCGATCAGCCGTGACGCAGCGGCGACGCTCATATCGGTCAAACGGGTGGCTGGGCTGGCGACGGCGTCCATTATGGCTTGGCTCCTGCGAGGGTGGGGTGATGGCAGGCGACGGCGCGGCCGGCCGAGATCGGTGCGAGCACGGGACGGATCTCGTCGCAGCGCGTGCTTTTCGCCGAACAGCGCGGCGCGAAGCTGCACCCCGGCGGCATATCGGCAAGATCCGGCGGCCCGCCGGGGATGGGCACCAGCGGCGCCCCGCGGGAGATTTCATGCACGGTCGAATTCAGCAGGCCGACCGTGTAGGGGTGCGCCGGCTGCGCGATGACCTGATCGATCGGTCCGGTTTCGACGAAGCGGCCGCCATACATGACCGCGACACGGTCGGCGACCTCGCAGGCCACGCCGATATCATGGGTAACGAAGATCGTCGCCATGCCGAGGTCGCGCTGCAACTGGCGCAGCAGCAGCAGGATCTGGATCTGCACGGTCGCATCCAGTGCCGTCGTCGGCTCGTCGGCCAGCAGCAGCGCCGGGCGGCACGACAGCGCCAGCGCGATCATCGCCCGCTGGCGCAGGCCGCCGGACAGTTCATGCGGATAGGCGTCCAGCCGGCGCGCCGCGGAGGGTATCTGCACGAGCTCCAGCAATTCGAGCGCCCGGGCCCGCGCGGCCCGGTACGAGATGCCTTCATGCGAGACGATGGTTTCAGCGATCTGGGTGCCGATGGTGAACACCGGATCGAATGCCGTCATCGGTTCCTGAAACACCATGGCGGCGACCGGCCCGCGCAACCGTTCCAGCTGCCGGTCGGACATCGCCGTGACGTCGTGCCCGGCGACATCGATCCGCCCGCCGATCCGCGCCGAGGGCGGCAGCAGGCGCAGCAGCGAGCGCATGGTCACGGTCTTGCCCGACCCCGACTCTCCGAGCAGGCAGAGCACCTCTCCGGCGGCGAGCGTGAAGGAAACCCCGTCCACGACCAGGACGTCGCGGTCGCGGGTGACGAAGCGGACCGACAAATCGTTGACCTCGGCGATGGTGCCGTTGCGTGCTGGCGTGGCGTCAAGCGGCATTCGCCAGGGCTCCCGCCAGGCTGTGGCCGCTTCCGGCGCGGGCGATATGGCAGGCGACCGCATGTGCCGCGTCCAACGGCGAGGGGATCAGGGCCGGCTCGCTGGCGGCGCAGACATCTTCGGCCAGGGTGCAGCGGGTACGGAAGCGGCAGCCGGACGGCGGGCGGACCGGGTTGGGCGGATCGCCGGAAAGCGGCGGCGCCGCCACCCGGAGCGCGGGATTCATCGACAGGCGCGAGGAGAACAGCGCCCGCGTGTAGGGGTGCGCGGCTTCTCGCCAGATGCGATCCACCGGGCCCACCTCGACGATCTTGCCCAGATACATCACCAGAACGCGGTCGCTGACATAGTGCACGACGTTGAGATCGTGGGAGATGAACAGGTAGGTCAGGTTCAGGCGCTGCTTGAGGTCGTCCAGCAGGTTCAGCACCTGCGCCTGCACCGATTTGTCGAGCGCCGAGACCGCCTCGTCCAGGATAAGCAGGCGCGGATTGAGCGCGATGCCGCGGGCGATGTTCACGCGCTGGCGCTGGCCGCCGGACATCTCGTGCGGATAGCGCCCGGCGTACAGATCGGGATCCAACCCGACCATCCGCAAGGTCTGGCGCGCCTCCGCCTCCGCGGTGGCGGTATCCTTGCCGATGACGCGCAGGCCGAAGGCGATCTCCTGCGCTGCCGTGTGGCGTGGGTTCAGGGAGGCGTAGCTGTCCTGGAAAACCATCTGCACCTGGCGGCGGAGCTCGCGCACCGTCACGCCGCCGCGGCCCACGGGATCGCCGTCCAGCACGAAACTGCCGGCATCGGGTTCGATCAGCTGCATCAGCAGGCGTGCCGTGGTCGATTTGCCGCAGCCGCTTTCCCCGACCACGCCCAGGGTCTCGCCCTTGGCGATGGAGAAGCCGATGCCATCGACCGCCTGGACGTGCGCGCTGACCGTTCCAAGCGCATTGCGCAACGGAAAATACTTCTTCAGGCCATCGACGATCAGCAACGGCTGTTGCGGGCCGCCGCGATCGCGCGGGTCGGCGCCGGTCATGCCCGCACGTCCATCGCTGTGCGCAGGCTGTCGCTGAGCAGGTTGAAACTGACGGAGGTCAGGAAGATCATCACGCCCGGCAGCACCGCGTTTAGCGGCGCGACATAGACCGCCTGGCGCAACGTGTTGAGCATGAGGCCCCAATCCGCGATCGGCGGCCGCGCGCCAAGGCCGAGGAAGGACAGCCCGGAGGCGATGATGATGGAGACCGACACCAGGCTGGATGCGTAGGTCAGGATCGGGCCGGTCACGTTGGCCAGCATGTGTTCGACAATGATCCGCCACGAGCCCGCCCCGGTCGCCCGCGCGGCTTCGACGAAATCCTGATTGCGGACCTGGGTCGTCACGCTTTCGGCGACCCGTGCGATCGGCGGAATGAACACCAGGGTGAGGGAAATCAGGCTGTTCATGATGCCCGCCCCGAGCACGCCGGCCATCGCCACGGCGAGCAGCACGGAGGGAAACGCGTAGAACACGTCGATCACGCGCATGATCAACATGTTCACCTGGCGCCCGAAATAGCCGGCGATGATGCCGAGCGCGCCGCCGATCAGGGTAGCCAGCACGACCGGCGCGAGGCCCATCGACAGCGAGACCCGGCCGCCATACAGCAGGCGCGTGAGCATGTCCCGGCCAAGCTCGTCGGTGCCCAGGAGGTAGCCCCGCTCGCCCGGCGGCAGCAGGCGGCGAAGCATGCTGGTCTTGTAGGGATCGGCCGGCACCAGCCAGGGGGCGAAGATCGCGCTGAGCGCGATCGCGAGCAGGATGACCAGGCAGACGATCGCCACGCGATCGCGCAGCAGATGCCTCCCGAGCCGCATCCAGAACGACCGCCCAGGCGGCCGGGCGACCTTGCGGACCGCGGGCGGCAGCGCGGCAAGGCCGGTGGTGGAGGTGCTCATACGCGCCGCACGCGTGGATCGAGCAGCGTCTGGAAGATATCGACCGCGACGTTCGTCAGGACGAAGAAGGATGCCAGAACGATCACGGTGCCCTGCAGCAGCGGCAGGTCGCGCGTCGTGATCGCCGCGTTCAGCAGGAACCCGGTACCGGGCCAGGAGAACACCGTCTCCACCAGGATGGATCCGCCGAGCAGCTGGGCGAATTGCAGCCCCATGATGGCGATGGTCGGCGGCGCGGCGTTCTTGATCACGTGCAAGAAGATCCGCGGGCGCTTCAGCCCCTTGCCCTTCAGGGTCTGTACGAATTCCTGCCTGCGGATCTCCGCGACCGTGGCGCGGACGGAACGGGCGATGATCCCGGCCGGGATCATCGCCAGGGTGATCGCCGGCAACAGCAGATGGCGGAAATCCTCCATCCCGAACTGCGTGAGATCGGAGGCGCTCGGCCCCATGCCCGTCGCTGGCAGCAGATGCAGCTTGACCGCGAATATCACCACCAGGATCATTCCCAGCCAGTAATGCGGCACGGAGATGCCGAAGACCGCGAAGGTGCTGACCGCGCGGTCGGTGCTGCGCCGGTCCGTCATTCCGGCGGCAAGGCCAAGGCCGGCGCCGAGGACGAAGCTCAACAGAATGGCGGTCACCGCGAGCAGTGCGGTATGCGCGACGGCGGGTCCGACCTCGGAGAGCACCGGGCGGCGCGTCATGATCGACAGGCCGAAATCGCCGGTCAGCACATTGGCGAACCATATCAGGTATTGCACCGGCAGCGGCTTATCGAAGCCGTAGGCCGCCTTGACTTGCGCGACCACGTCGGCGGAGGCGTTTTCCGGCAGCACGGCATTGATCGGGTCGCCGGGTGCGAGGTGGATGAACGAGAAGCAGATCAGCGTCACGCCGACCAGGATCGGCAGCGTGTAGAGCAGGCGGCGAAGGACGTATAAATACATCGCCAGGCCCTATGCGTTACTCACGGGCGTCAGGTCCTGAAACCAGCTCCGCGCGGAGACGAAGCCCTTGACCTTCGGGGACATCGCCCGCGGGTTCAGGTCGTGCACCACCCAGATCCACATCGCTTGATCGACGTAGCGCGCATGCAACTGGGCCAGAAGCTCGTTCTGTTTGGCGACGTCGAACTCCACCTTCGCCCGGGCGGCGAGGTCGTCCGCGACGGGATCGCTGAAGCTGCCCCAGTTCATGCCCCGGGGTGGTTTCAGGGCGCTCCAGGAAGTGGCGATCACGCCGATATCGGGATCGCCGAAGCTCCAGCTGTTGTTCAGCCCATCCGCGCCCTTGTTCTCCGGCGCCTCGCAGCCGGCGCGGCGTCGGGCGCGCAGCGATTCCCAGTCCATGGTATCGAAGGTAACCTCGATGCCGACGTCCTTCATGTTGTCCTGAACGAACTCGTTCATCGGCAATGGCTGCATCTGCCCGGAACCGGCGGTGGAGATCAGGAACTTCACCCGCACCGGCTTGTCCGGCCCGTAGCCGGCCTCGCGCAGCAGCTTCTTGGCCTCGTCGGGATCGTAGCGGATGTCGAAGCTCGGCTTGCCGAACCAGGGATGGCCCGTGGTCACCATACCCTTCGCCGGCACCGCGAGGCCGCCGAGCAATTTCACGAGCCCATCGCGGTCGATGGCGAGGTTGGCCGCCTTGCGAACCCGCACATCGTGGAACGGCGAACTCGGCAGCGTGCTGAGCTGATAGGGCCAGACATGTGGGTAGAAATTGGTAACGATGTTCATGCCGGCGGATTTCAGCTGCGGCACCGCGTCCGGCGGCGGCGCCTCCACCCAATCGACCTCTCCGGCCAGCAGCGCCGCGACGCGCGTCGTTGCATCCGGCATCGCCTTCAGCACCAGGCGGTCGCATTTGGGCACCCGCTTGGGGTCCCAGTACCCGGTGTTCGCATGCAGCAGTGCCCGGTCGCGCGGCGTGAAGCTGTCGAGGATCCACGGGCCGGTTCCGGATGGCTTCTGGGCCACCTTCGTCCAGTCGCCGCCCATCTCCTTCCAGCGTGCGGGGCTGGACATGTAGATGTTCGAGACCTGATAGGGGATCACGGCATCCGGCGCGCGCGACGTGATCTCCACCGTCATGGCATCCAGCGCGCGATAGGACGCGATCGAGGCGACATAGGTCGCGGCCTGGGTCGCCTGTGCCTGGTCGTAGTTCGGCGCGTCCCGTTTGGTCAGCTTGTCCAGGTTCCAGACCACGGCATCCGCATCGAACGTGCTGCCGTCGTGGAATTTCACGTCCGGGCGGAGCTTGAAGGTCCAGATCGTTTTGGTGGCGGCATCGACCTCCCAGCTCAGCGCCAGCCCCGGCGAGAGCGGCGCCGCGATATCGGCATGCGACAGGTCCCAGTTGATCAGCGCGTCGTAGACGGTCACGCCCATGAAGCGCTGGCCCTCGCCGCCCTGGCTCGGCTGCCCGGTGGTGAGCGGGATATCCGCCATCGTCATGGCGACCCGCAGCACCTTGGCCTCGGCCCGGGCAGCCCTGGGAAGCAGCGAAGCGGCAGCGCCGGAAGCGAGCAAAGCGCGGCGTGGGAGGGTGAATGCCATGGTTCAGACCTTCGCGCGTGCGGTGAGGGCAGGACGGCGTTCGCGCCAGGGGGTGGCGCGCTCATAGGCATCGCCGACCCGGAGCACCGTTGCCTCGTCGAACAGCCGTCCGACGATCTGTAACGAGAACGGCAGCCCCGCATCGTTGAAGCCGCTGCAGATCGACAGCGCCGGATTGCCGCCGACATTGAACGCGGTCATGTAGCTGGAACGCGTGAACAGCGTCTGCGGCGGAACCGGTTCCAACAGGCCGGCCGGTTCCCCGGTGGGCAGCATGATTACGTCCACCGTGCCCATCACGGCCTGCATGGCCCGCGCCAGATCGGTGCGCGCGCGCATCGCCTGCACATATTCTTCCGCGCGCACCAGACCGCCGGCGATGATGCGGTAGCGCAGACTGGCGCCGAACAGCTCCGGCCGCGTGCGCAGATCCTGCTCGTGAATGGAGAAAAGCTCGACGATGGCGATGATCTTCTTGGCGTCCTCGTAGGCCTTCAGGGTCGGCAGCGACACCTCACGGATCTCCGCGCCCAACGCCGCATAGACCGCCAGCGCCGCGTCGAAGGCCGCGCGGGTGGGAGCCTTGAGCGGCAGTTCTTCCTCCAGCCAGCGCCAGGGCACGCCGATGACCAGGCCACTGACGTCGCCGGTCAGGGCGGCGGCATAGTCCGGCACCGGCATGTCGGCCGATCCGGGGTCCAGCGGATCATGGCCGGCAACGATCTGCATCAGCAGCGCGACATCCTCGGTCGTCCAGGCCAACGGGCCGGCATGGTCGTGGGAGAAGCAGTTGGGGATCACGCCGCGCCGGCTGACCCGGCCATAGGTCGGCTTCAGCCCGGCGATGCCGCAGGCGGCGGCGGGTCCGCGGATGGAGCCGCCGGTGTCCGTGCCCATGGTTGCCGGGGCGAAGCCGGCGGCGACCGCTGCGCCGGATCCGGACGAGGAGCCGGCCGGCGAATGATCGGTGTTCCAGGGATTGCGCGCCGGCGGGAACAGCACATCCCAGGACGGGCCGCCATGGGCGAATTCCCAGGTCGCGTTCTTGCCGAGCAGCACGCCGCCGGCTTCTGACAGACGCGCCTGGCAGAAGCTGTCCGTCACCGGGACATTGTCGGCCAGCAGCTTCGATTGGGCGGTGGTGCGAATGCCCGCGGTATCGAAGATATCCTTCAGGCAATAGGGAATGCCGTGCAGCTTGCTCCGCGGCCCGGAAGACAGGATCTCCGCTTCCGCCGCCCGTGCCTCGCGGCGCGCGCGATCGCCGGTGATCGTGACGAAACTATCCAGCTGGTCATCCAGCGCCTCGATCCGGTTGAGGTAGGTTTCGGTCAGCTCCACCAGGGAGAGCTTTCGCGCGGCGATCAGCCGGGCGGCTTCGGCGATCGTGGTGAAGTGCAGGTCGGTCGGCGTCATCCCGTTCAGCTCCGCACCGGCAGGAACTTGGTCGGGGTGAAGACATGCGCGGGTTCGTCGCCGCGCGGGCGGTTATGGGGCAGGCGGGCGGCCATCCGGCGGACATTGGCGTAGGCATCGACCAGCTCGTCGAAATAGGCCGGCGGCAAATCGAGGCCGGCGTGTCTGGCAAGCAGAACGATCTCGTCCCGGGTCGGCGTGAATTCGGTCATGCAGGCGGCTCCGTTCAGGAAAGGATGGGTGCGTGCGACTGCCAGTCGGTGGCGCGCTGATAGGCATCGCCGATGCGCAGCACGGTGGTTTCGGCGAACGGCGCGGCGGCGATCTGCAGCGAGATCGGGAGGCCGTGTTCGCCGAACCCGCAGGGCACCGACATCGCCGGAATGCCGGCGAGCGAGAATGGCATCGTGACGTTGAGCCATTTGCGGAACATGTCCGGGCTGCCCGGGGCCGCGCTGTCGGCGGTCGTCAGCCAGCCGGCCGTTACCAATGCATCGACATTGGCGAAGCTGGCCAGAATGCCGCGCGCGAGTTCAGTGCGCCAGCGCTGTGCCTGGATATAGTCCTCGCCACGGATAAAGGCGCCCCCGATCACCCGCTGACGCAGCTTGGCGCCGAACTTTTCGGGGCGGGTCTGCAGGTCCGGCTTATGGATGGCGAACAGTTCGCTCATGGAGATGAGGGTCTTGCAGTCGCAGTAATCCGCCAGGGGGCCGAGATCGATCTCGACAATTTCAGCGCCGAGCGCCCGCAGCCCCTCGACCGCGGTATCGACGGCCTGGGTCACTTCATCGGACGCGTGCCCGGCATAGAAGCCGCGCACCCAGCCGATGCGCATGCCGCGGATGTCGCCGGTCAGGGCGGCGGCGTAATCGGGAATGGCCGCATCGGCGCTGCCGGGATCGAACGGATCGTGGCCGGCGCAGGCCTGCAGCATCAGGGCGCAGTCGCGTACGGTCCGGGTCATCGGGCCGCAATGATCGAGCGAGAACGTGTTCGGCTGCACGCCGCGGCGGCTGAGCAGTCCATAGGTCGGCTTCAGCCCGACGATGCCGCACACGGCGGCCGGCCAGCGCACCGAGCCGCCCGTGTCGGTGCCGATCGCCGCCGGCACGAAGCGCGCGGCGACGGCCGCACCGGAGCCGGAGGACGAGCCACCGGGCAAATAGTCGGTATTCCACGGGTTCAGCGCGGCCGGGAACGGGAGATCGAAGGACGGTCCGCCCAAGGCGAATTCGAAGGTTGCAAGCTTGCCGAGCAGGATGCCGCCGGCTTCCTTCAGTCGCTTCGCAACCGGCGCATCCGCCGCCGCGGGCGTATCCGGCATCAGGCGGGAATGCGCAGTGGTCGGAACCCCCTCGGCATCGACGATGTCCTTCAGGGCGAAGGGAATGCCGTGAAACGGTCCGCGGTAGGAACCCGCGGCAATCTCCGCCTCGGCCTTCCGTGCGGCGATGCGGGCTGGTTCGGCCGTGACGGCGATGAAGCTGTGCAGGCGGTTGTCGAGACGGGCGATCCGGTCGAGCTGCGCCTCGGTCACCTCGACGGGCGATATCACGCGATCACGAAGGAGCGGTGCGAGCTCGGCGATGCCGAGGCTGGTCAGATCTGTCGTAGACAAGGTGTCGGAAGCCAATATGCGATCTCCTGCCGGGTGGGCCGATGAATGATTGGCTGATGCGGATGCGCTACGAGAGGTGCAAACGATATGCCAGCAGTGCAGGGAAATGATAATGTATTGGGCAATTTGGCAAAGCGTGTGTCATGGATGAACAACATGTGTGCGATACGGAGATATAAAGCCTGAACACAGTGCATGTGACCTATTCATGGGCAGACCACCTGATGGAATTCGGCACTCTGCACGGAAGCGGGGCGACGCTGTCGCCCGCGCGGTGGCATCGGTCCCATCGCCGGTTATAGTGAAACGCAAATACCGCGCGTGGCAGAACCGAGGAGTATGTCGCATGGCCGCATCGGACGAGACCGCCCTGGCTCAGCGGCTGCAAGCGCTGGAGCGCCGGCTGCTGGCGCTGGAGGATGCGGAGGCCATTCGGAACCTGAAGGCGCAGTATGCAGCCCATTGCGACAACCAGTACGCGCCGGATGCAATCGCGGCGCTGTTCACCGAGGACGCGCTATGGGAGAGCCCCGGGCTCGGACGGTTCGAGGGACGGCAGGCGATCCGGGAATTCTTCCAGCGTGCCTCGCAGATCTTCACGTTCGCGATCCACTACAGCCTGAACGGCCAGATCTATGTCGACGGCGACACCGCCAGGGCCCAGTGGTACCTGTTCATGCCCTGCACGGTCAAAATCGGCGATCAGGCGATGTGGCGGGCGGGCATCGACCATGAAACATATGTGCGGTCGGATGGCGTCTGGAAGTTCAGGCACAAGCGCTCCGAGCCGCTGATGAACGTGTCGTTCGCGGAAGGGTGGGCGCGGGACCGCTTCGCCGGTGCCCGATAGCCGGGCCGCTCTGCGCGAAGTGGTTCATGCAGCTTTTCGTTTACAGGCCCAGGTAGACTTCCCGCACGCGGGCGTCGTTCAGCAGGTCTTTGGCCAGGCCGGAGAGCGCGATCTTGCCGGATTCCAGCACATAGGCCGATGGGCAATCTTCGCCGGGTTGCACAGCACACCGGGAAATTTGCTTCCCGCCATATAATTTAGGCGGTCGGGGAAAACCGGCCGGCGAATGCGTAGATGCCCCAGCGGAACAGGCGGTCGGCCGTGAAGCCCAGCAGGCCAAGGGTCAGCAGTGCCACGAAGATCTGGTCCACCAGCATATAGAGCCTGGCATCCCAGATCATCTTGCCAAGCCCGGCATTGGCGGCGATCAGCTCGGCGGCGACGATGGTAACGAAGGAGTTGCCCATCGCCAGGCGCATGCCGGTCAGGATATGGGGGGCGGTGGCCGGCAAGGCGACATACAGGAACAACTGGCGCGTGCTGGCGCCCATCGACCGCGCGGCGCGGATCTTGTTGGGCGAGATCGCGCCGACGCCGGCCGCCGTGTTCAGCGTTACGATGAAGACTGTCGTGTAGATGATCAGGAAGATCTTGCTGCCCTCGCCAATCCCGAACCAGATCACCGCGACGGTGATCATCGCGGTGGCGGGGATGAAGCGGAAGAACTCGGTAAACGGTTCCAGCAGATACCGCACCGGCCTGAAGGAGCCGATGGCGAGACCCAGCGGAATGCCGATGGCCGCGCCGCCGGCGAACCCGGTCATGATGCGGCGGAGGCTGACCGCCACCTGCTCCTGCAAGGTGCCATCCTGCAGCAGCTCGATCGCTTTCAGAATAACCCGGCCCGGCGGGGGAAATAGGATCGAGCGGACGAAATAGACGGCGGCGATGTGCCAGATGGCGAACAGCAGGGCAAAGCCGCAGATATAGCCGCCGATGCGGTAGAGCACATCCAGGCGGTTGTTCATGAGGAGGCTCGCTTCATCGCAATGGCGACCTCGTCGCGCAGCAGGGCGTGGACCTGACGATACACCGTGACGTAGCCATCGTTGGTGCGGTCACGCTGCTCGGTGGTCAGGTCGACGTCGATGGTCGCTTTCAGCTTGGAAGCCGGGCCTGCGTGCATGACGCCGATCCGTGTGGCGAGCGTGACGGCCTCGTCGATGTCGTGGGTGATGAACAGCACGGTCTTTCGGGTGGCGGCCCAGATGGACAGCAGTTCCTTTTGCATCACGGAACGGGTCTGCGCGTCGAGCGCGCCGAACGGTTCGTCCATCAGCAGGATCTCCGGCTCGTTCGCCAGCACGCGGGCAATCTGGATGCGCTGCTTCATGCCGCCCGAGAGTTCGGCCGGGTGCTTGTGCCCCTGGCCCTTCAGGCCGACGAGTTCGAGGTAGTAATGGGCCCGCTCATGGCGTTCCTTGCGGGGGATGCCGGCCATGCGCAGGCCGAACTCGATATTCCCCAGCGCCGAGAGCCAGGGATACAGCGAGTCGTCGCCCTGGAACACGACGCCGCGGTCCGCGGCCGGGCCCGAGAGCGGCCGGTCGTGCACGGTGATGCGGCCTTCGGTGTGTTTCTCGAATCCGGCGACCATGTTCAGCACAGTGGTCTTGCCGCAGCCCGAGGTGCCGAGGAGGCACAGGAACTCCCCCGGCTCGATCTGAAGGTTGAAGTCTTTTAGCGCCTGGTAGCTGGCACCGCGCATCGACCGGTAGGTCTTGCCGACGTCGGAAAGCTCGATCAGGGGCAAGGGGCGGGTCCGTTGGCTGGGACAGCAGGATGCGGCATCGTGTTGCTCGCGCGCGATGGCGGGGCTGTCACCCCGCCATGCCGTTCGGCAGCGGTGGGGTTGCCAGGGTGCGAATGGTGACACGGTCGCCTTCGTTCACCGCCAGGACGGTGCGGGCGAAAGGGTCCAGGCGGATGGCGCCGGTGGCGCCTTCGTCGATGCGCACCCAGGCCCGCAGCGGGGCTGGGTTGTTGCCCAGCATCTCGACCAGAGTGTCGTTGCTGGCGCCCAGGGTTTGCGCATCGCCGGGCGACAGGCGCAGCACGCGGCGTTTTCCCTTGGCGCCGGTATAGGCATACAGCGCATCGTCGGCGACGACATTCACGGTGAAACGCTTGCCGCGCAGGCTGGCGCGCTGGATGCTGGTTGCATCAGTATCCACCTTGCCGGCGTCGGTGATCACCACGCCGTAGCCCTCCCGGGCGCGGCCTCGGGACACGACGCCGAACCGGACATCCGCCAACACGGCATCGACGGGGCGGTCCAGGGGATCGCCATAGCCGCCGCCGCCGGAGGATTGCATCACCACCACATCATCGCGATAGATCGGATGGCCGGTGACCTTGCCCGGCGTGGCGAACTCCACATGCGCGCCGCCGGCGGTGTCCACGGACAGGTGGTAGGGCGCGCCCGCACCTCCGCCCAGCACGCCGTAGGGCGGTATCACGGCGCGATCGGACAGAACCGAGTAGCTGCCTTCCTCGCCCAGCAGGCGGACCTTGCGGATCATGCCGACGCCGCCGCGCATCCGGCC
>CAINEA010000004.1 GCA_903847525.1 uncultured Acetobacteraceae bacterium
GGAGAGGGACGGGCGAATGATGAAATTGCGGCAGAAGATCTCCGGCGGGTTCCGGTCGGTCGTGGGAGCGGAGGACTTCGCGATTATCCGAACCTTGATCTCAACCGCGCGAAAACAAGGTTGGGACTTGCTGCCCACCCTGTGCGCCGACCCGAAGACGCTGATCGCGGAACTCCGGCTGGCGTGAGGTGTCGCTGGCTACCTGGGCTGTAACGATAAATTCTTTGTAATTTGAGGGTTTCACTGGAGGCATATGGGCCCAACCAGAGTTTGGGTAACAATGCATTGAAGCATGGGTGTGAGCCGTCATGCCTTGTGCATGCGCCGGTTGTCTTGTATTCCGCATTTTGCGAGAGTTTGTGGGCAGGTGTTACCATCTGGCCTGAGAAATTCCGTGATTTTAGCCGACGCGGTTGGAATATTTTTGTAATAATGTGCCTTCAAAACACGAAGAGATTGACATCTCCATGACAAAACGCGTTCTGACCGTTTTCGGGACCCGGCCAGAGGGCATTAAGATGATGCCCGTGGTTCGCGAACTTCGTTCGCGTCCCGGGATAGAGCAGATTGTCTGTGTGACCGGGCAGCACCGGCACATGCTCGATCAGGTGTTCACCGCATTCGGGGAACAGCCCGATATCGATCTTGAGATCATGGCACCGAACCAGACGCTGGCCGATATCACCTCGAAGGTTCTACAGCGCATGGGAGCGGTACTGGAACGCACCAAGCCCGATATCGTGTTGGTCCATGGCGATACGACAACGGCGATGGCGGCGGCTATGGCCGCGTTCTATGCACGGGCGGCGATTGGCCATGTTGAGGCCGGTTTGCGGTCGTTCGATCTGCAGCGACCCTGGCCGGAGGAGTTCAACCGCGTCTCCATTGACGCGATGGCCGACCTGATGTTCGCGCCGACTGAAAGTTCTGCGGCGAACCTGGCCGGCGAATATAATCGCCGCGGCCGGGTATTGGTTACCGGGAATACCGGGATCGACGCCTTGCTGTTCATCGCAGGACGTATAGCGGGGGATCCATCACTCGCTGGTGAGATCGCCGCCCGATATCCGTTCTTGGATCCCGGTCGGCGGCTGGTTTTGGTTACCGGCCACCGGCGGGAAAGCTTTGGCGATGGCTTTCAGCGCATTTGTGATGGTTTGGTGATGGTCGCTGAGCGGGCCGATGTGCAACTGCTTTACCCGGTTCATCTGAACCCGCAGGTTCGAGACGTCGTGCACGACCGGCTGGCG
Organism: uncultured Acetobacteraceae bacterium; assembly: GCA_903847525.1. Classification (GTDB taxonomy): domain Bacteria; phylum Pseudomonadota; class Alphaproteobacteria; order Acetobacterales; family Acetobacteraceae; genus PALSA-911. The sequence continues at coordinate 1,251 of CAINEA010000004.1, forward strand.
CGGTATCCCAACATCCACTTGATCCCGCCGGTGGAATATCTAGACATGGTGTTCTTGATGGGGCGGGCGGCACTTCTCATTACAGATTCCGGCGGGATCCAGGAGGAAGGGCCGGCGCTTGGGAAGCCGGTTCTCGTGATGCGCGATATCACCGAGCGTCCCGAGGCGCTGGAGACGGGTGTAGTTCAACTAATCGGCACAGACCCGGTGCTGATGCGTCAGAAGGTGGATGCATTGTTGGACGATCCTGCCGAGTATGCGCATCGTGCGCGAGCTGTGTTCCCGTATGGCGACGGCAAGGCCGCCCGCCGGATTGCCGACGCGATCGAGGAGATTAAAAAGCCATGAGCAAGGTTTGCGTTGTGGGTCTCGGCTATATCGGGTTGCCGACAGCCGCCATGCTCGCCAGCCGCGGCCACGAAGTCGTCGGTTGCGATACGAACGAGCGCGTTGTGTCGATGATCCGGGATGGCCATGCGCATTTCCAGGAGCCGGATCTGCAGATGTTGCTGACGGCGGCGGTGCAGGTTGGCCGGTTGCGAGCGCAGACTACTCCAGTGGAGGCCGATTATTTCATTCTAGCTGTTCCGACACCGTTCAAGGACGGCAAGAAACCCGACCTTTCTTATGTGGATGCTGCAACGGATTCGATCGGGGGTGTTTTGAAGCGCGGCGATACGGTGATTCTTGAATCGACCTCGCCCATCGGCGCGACAGAACGGCTTACCGAGCGTCTTGCCGCGGCTCGTCCGGATCTGGTCTTTCCGCGCTATCAGCAGGTCGGTGGGGCGGATGTGTTTGTCACCCATTGCCCGGAGCGCATTTTGCCCGGTCAGATGGTGCGCGAGCTCGTCTCGAATGACCGTATAATTGGTGGAATGACCGACGAGTGTTCGGCCAGCGCATTGAACTTATATGAAACCTTCGTCTCGGGTCGCTCATTCCTGACGGATTGCCGCACGGCAGAATTCGTCAAGCTGATCGAGAATTCCTACCGCGATGTGAATATCGCCTTTGCCAATGAATTGTCGTTGATCTGCGAGCGACTGAATATAGATGTGTGGCGCGCGATCGAGTTGGCGAACAAGCACCCAAGGGTGAATATTCTTCAACCTGGCGCCGGTGTAGGCGGCCATTGCATCGCGGTTGACCCCTGGTTTGTCGTCGATGCGGCGCCTGACCTCGCACGGGTCATCCGAGTGGCGCGGGAGGTTAACGATAGTAAACCCCATTGGGTGTGCGAGCGTATTTTGAAGCTGGCGGATCGTTTCCGTGACCCGGTGGTGGCCTGCTTCGGCATCACCTACAAACCAGACGTGGACGATTTGCGGGAAAGTCCATCGATCGAAATTGTTCAGTTGCTGGCCCAGCAGAAGACGCTGCGTGTTCTGGTCGTTGAACCTAACGTTACGGAATTGCCTTTAGCGATCCGGCAAATGGGCAATGTTTTTCTGGTCGATGCCGAGGCCGCGCAACGTGACGCCGATATTGTTGCTTTTCTGGTGGGGCACAAACAATTTCGCCGCCTCGAGAAAAATGGCTTCCTTAACAAAGTTGTCGTGGACGCCATAGGCATCATGTCCTGAAAACGTCCGGCCTGGCATTGGTCCGGGAGCGCTGACAGATAATTCCGTCAGAGTGGTCAAATGTGCCTAACCCTGCGATCAATGGTTCGTAGAGGCATCCCGAATGCATACTGGTTACGGGTGGGCTCGCTCGTGCCCAGGTGGTGTCCCGGGTCGTGGTGTAGGAGGCCACTGACTGGCCTGCCGTAGCGACCGTCGAGAGTCTGGCGTAGGCAGGCCGGTCAGTGGCCACCGCGATGATCCCGGGTAGGGTTGAGTTGTCGAGAAACAACCTGAACCCAAGGATCAACACGATGACCGACGATGAGATCGCCCTTCGCGCCGTGGCTTCCCTACCGATTTCCCTGTGGTAGGCTGATGTATGAAGAATGGCCCGAAATGATCGCGCCGTGGCTTCCCTACCGATTTCCCTGTGGTAGGCTAGCCCATCTTTAACGCCTTTTCCGCCAGATACCGCAACGAATATTTAAAAAGCGGCGGAAATCCGCCATTTCGATCGTGGAAACCGTTTGTAGTGCCATAATATGTTATTCACCCCCTTGACCATCCCGGCCGCCACGGCC
>CAINEA010000005.1 GCA_903847525.1 uncultured Acetobacteraceae bacterium
CACGTGGGGTGAAGTGGGAGGAGTTCGTTGTTGTTCATAATGACCGGCAGAATGCTGGCGATCCGGCCGGGCAGGCAAATTCAACCGCCGGATTTAGGTTGGAATTCAAGCGAATATCTCATCCCGGGCCGATGACGATGACAAGACGGATATCGTCGTTGACATGCCTGCCCGGCTGGTGCTGATCGTACGGGCGGCCGCTACAGTGGCGCTGGAACTTGCGCAGCTCGACGCGACGATGGGACTGTACGAGGCTTTCTACCGCTGGGCGCGCGACGCGGTCGGCGAGACGCATAACTGGCCGACACCGGCCGGTGGGGGCCGGACATGAACGATGCCGCTGCTGACGCTGCCGCTGCCGCTGCCGCTGGAACCTCTTCCGCAATCGATGCCGGCGCCGGAAAGATGCCGAGCTTCGCACAGGCGTTTCGGGTCTGGCTGAAGATCGGCCTGTTGTCGTTCGGCGGCCCGGCCGGGCAGATCGCGTTGATGCACCGCGAGGTAGTGGATGAACGAAACTGGATCGGCGACCGGCGATTCCTGCATGCGCTGAATTTCTGCACCCTGCTGCCGGGGCCGGAGGCGCAACAGCTGGCGACCTATCTGGGCTGGCTGATGCACGGGGTGAAAGGCGGGCTGGCTGCCGGCATCATCTTCGTGCTGCCGGGCGCCGTGGTCATGCTGGCGCTGTCGCTGATCTACGCGCTGGCGGGCCATGTGCCGGTAATCGATGCGCTGTTCTTCGGCCTGAAAAGCGCGGTGCTGGTGCTGGTGGTGGAGGCGCTGCTGCGGATCGGTCGGCGGGCCCTGAAAGGCTCGGCCGCCTGGGCACTCGCCGCGGCGGCGTTCGTCGCGCTGTTCTTTTTCGGGGTCCCCTTCCCGGCTGTGGTGCTGACGGCCGGGCTGATCGGCTATTGCCTGCCTGGCTCGTTCAGCCATGCGGGGCATGGCCAGGCCAAAAACGACGCGCCGGCCCTGATCGACGCGCTGCTGGCACGTGATCCGGGTCGGCCGGCGCGGCTAGCGGCAGGCGCGCGGCGCGCCGGCCTCATCGCAATGGCGCTCTGGCTGGCGCCGGTACTGGCTCTGACCGTGCTGGCGCCGGGGACCTACGCGGAGATCGCGTGGTTCTTCTCCAAGATGGCGGTGGTGACCGTCGGCGGCGCCTACGCCGTGCTGGCCTATGTGGCGCAGGACGCGGTGGAGACGCATCACTGGCTGGCGCCACAGGAGATGCTGGCCGGGCTTGGCCTGGCGGAGACGACCCCGGGTCCGCTGATCCTGGTGCTGCAATTCGTCGGGTTTCTCACTGGCTTTCGCGCGCCCGAGGCATTGTCCGGCATCGCCGGCGGGCTGGCGGCCACGGCGCTGACGCTGTGGGTGACGTTCGTGCCGTGCTTCATGTTCGTGTTCCTGGGGGCGCCGCTGATCGAGCGGTTGCAGACCAACAAGGCGCTGGCCGGCGCGCTGGCGGCGATCACTGCGAGCGTGGTGGGCGTGATCGCCAACCTGGCGGTCTGGTTCGCACTGCACGTGGTATTTCGCGAGCAAGACGCCATGCGGCTGGGACCAGTGGTGGTGGATGTGCCGGTGCTCGGCAGTGTGGATCAGGGCGCACTTGGGCTGGCGATTCTGGCGGCGGCGTGTTTATTTCCTTTGAAATTGGGCGTCTTGCGGACGCTGGGAATAACGGCCGCGGCAGGGCTGGCGTTGCGGGTGAGCGGAGTTATCTAAACCGACTTGAACCGCTCATGGCGCACCAGACGCCGGACGGACCTTCACCAGGAACACGGGAACCGTTTTGATACGGTTATGCGCGAACCGCCGGATCGTGGTTCGGCAAAGCCGTATGAGGGCGACTCAGGCCGAGGATCCACGCCCGACACGGGCCAGTTATGCTGTAACGCGGGACAGCGCGAGCTTGTACGCGCGGCAAATCGCCCGGCCAGCCGAGACGACGCTGCGTCGCCACGGATTTCGGCCGTGGCGATAGGTCCTAGACCTCGCTGAGGCGTTCGTAGATCGCACGCGCCATATGCCGCGCGCCTTCGCTCTCATAGGTCCCGGCCAATTCCATCAGGCAGTCGCGGGATTCCAGCGCCTGCGACGTACCCGCATGGTCGTCCCACAGCATCCAGTACATATCCGTCGCCTGACGGATGCTGCCTTCCTTGTGATAGCGCCGTGCCATCGCGAAAAGATGTTCAAGGCTCTGTTGTATCAGCTCCGATTGTCGACTGTACGACAGCGTGTTGCGCGATGAGTGGCGTTCGAACTGCACGGCATCCTCCTGTTTCAGCAAGGTTTCAGTTACCCTGCCCGCCATCGGCGGCCTGACCGGTGTTGCGACACGTGTCTATTCGACCCGATTCCCAGGTGACGACAGAACACCGAGTAAGGAAGAAACCCTGTGTGCCGGTGAAAGTTCCCAACGAAGACAAAAACGAGCGCGCGATCGAACGTGCCGCCCTGCCGCGGAAACGCGAAGCCAGGGCCTATGCGGCCGAGACAAAGAGCGCGACGATGCAGACGAAACCAAGCGCCCAGGCAACCGAGCGCAACTTGGCGCTGCCGCGGATGTAGATGGCGGTGTAGGCAATGCGCAGCAGCACGAACGCGATGGCGAGGCGGTCGACATAGGCCGGAGCTGCGTTTGCCAGCGTGGCGACCAGCACCGCGGCGGCAAACGGCGGAAACGCCTCGAAATGGTTCTGGTGCGCGGCTTAGGCGCGGGCGCGCCAGCCCGTCAGGGTGGCCGACCAGGCGCGCGGATGGTCGTTATCGTAATCGCCGCCGGTGAATTTCGCGATCCCGACGGTGAGGTAGGGCAGCAGGGCGGCGACGAGGATCATCCAATAGGCGGTTGTCATCGGCGGGGTTCCGTTCTTTGGTGTCCCGCTTATACGCATGAAAGCGGCGCGGCGGATGTTCCGCCGCGCCGTGTCGCACCGATCGCCCGATTGCTCAGGTGGCGGGACGCTTCATCTTGCAGGTGGTGGGCTGGCCAAGGTCTGCGGCCTTGACCACGGAAGAGGTTTTCCAACCGAGGCCGGTATGCTCGGAATCGAATTTCACGCCCTTGCTGAAGAGCGCGCCGTAGTAAGTCATCAGCAATTGGTGATCCTCCGCGCGCATGGTCGCCTTGGCGCCGGCGGCGTCGATGATTGTCAGCCCTTCCAGCGCCACGGCCATTTTCGCCGGATCGGTGGAACCGGCCTTGTTGATGGCATCCGCGATCATCTGCACCGCCGCGTAGCGGTCGCCGAAGATGAAGTCGAAGTCGTTCTTCTTGCGGAAGCCCTCGACAAAAGCCATGACCTTGGGGTCATTCACCTCAGTGGCGACATTCTCGTGAAACGACAGCACCGAGAATACCCGTCCATCGCCGCCCGAGCCGATCGCGGTGGGGGTGCCGGCGATGTGACCCAGCATCGTGTAATAGGCGATCGGCAACCCGCTATCCATGCCGGCCTTGACCAGCAATGTGAGGTCGGGCCCCCAGTTGCCGGTGATCAGCGCTTCCGCGCCTGAGCTCTTGATCTTGGCGATGTAGGAGGAAAAATCCTTAACCTTGCCGAGCGGTATCATCTCCTCGCCGACGATCTGCACATCCGGGCGAAGCTTGGCGATGAAGGCCTTTAGGTCGCGCTGGGCGGACTGGCCGAACAGGTAATCCTGGTTGATCAGGTACACCTTGGTGATGGTTTTCGGCAGAGCGCGGATGATGACCTCGGCCTGCATACCGGCATGGGCGGAACTGCGGAAATGCCAGTAGCTACACTGCTCGTTGGTCAGTTCCGGCGCCAGGCCGCCGCAATTGACATAGAGGATACGGTGATTGGGGTTGCGTTCGTTGTTCTTGTCCACGGCGGCGATCAACGCGCTGGCGATGTTGGACGGGCCGCAATTGAGCAGGATCGGCAAATTGTCGTCGAGCATCTTCTGCAAGGTGATCAATGCCTCGGCCGGTTGTGCCTTGTTGTCGTAGGGCACCAGTTCAAGCTTCTTGCCCAGCACGCCGCCGCGGGCGTTGACCCCGTCTATCGAGTATTGGATGGATTTGATGCCCTGGTCACCGACTTGTGAGAAAGTGCCCGAAAGGGCCTCCGAGTAGCCGATCTTGATCGTTTCCTCGGCACGGGATGGTGCCAGAAACGCTCCGACAGATAGTACAAGCGTCATCAGGGCGGCGAAGCGCCACCCGGTCCGAAAAGTCATGGAATGATCTCCCTGTGTGTCAAAGAACTGCCTTTAGGCTTGGCGCCTGAGAGCGCAGGGAGAGCCTAGCGCGATCACGTGGACAGATTCATCCGAAAAGCACCGGCGGGTTTCATCGGCGCCATCAGGCGTTGACCCAGGAGGAGATACGCTGGGACGTAAGGCTCAGCGGCCTGCCAACCGACGGCGACCGGCAAAGCCGATGGCCGGGATTGAAGCTGCCAAAAGGGCGAAGGTGGATGGCTCCGGGATGGTGCTTTCCAGGTAGGTCACGGTGCCATGGAAAGCGATGGAGCCGGGGATCGAATAGGTAAAAGCGGGCCCCTCCACATACCAGTCGTTGGTGGAAAACGCGACTTTACACGTTGCTGCACTACAATCGTTGCCAAAGAGCGGGTGAACACTGGTTGTTTCGAGATTCCCGGCAAGATCGAATGCCAAACCGCCCGTGTTGGCGGTTGTCGCGTCATAACTGAGGCCATTTAGGGAGAAACTCAGCGAGGTCAGCAGACCGGCCGACAGGTTCCACAAGCCGGGCGTGATGCTGCTGCTATCGTAGGCAAAGCTGCCGTTCTCCATCTGGCCAGCGAGCGGGCCATTGGTTATGTCGACATGGAACGTATAATCAATTGGGAAGGCCTGAGCACGGCTGCCCGTTCCGATGATCGATGCCGCGACGATGGCGGCCAGACATAGATATTTTCCCCAAAACATGCCAATCTCCGATTGTCCGTGTATCCCCGCGGCAAGTTTTTACCCCGCATCACCAGACGAACGAATTAGCTTATGTTATCGGATGGTGGATAAACTCCTGATTGGCATCTTGCCTGCCCATGGCTTCGCCTGTCAGCATTTTCACTTCCTTCGGTACCGTACTCGTCGTGTTCGACGTGAGCATGCCGGCCTTTGCGGACGTGTTCGGTGCCGGAACCCGTATCTATATGCCTTGGCGTGCTTGGCTTGGGCATCGTAACCCCGGCCTGCATTCGCCGCCGCCCTTGATCCGGGCATTACAGTCAAAAAGGGGCGGCATCTGCGAAGATTCCGCCCTTTCCTTTTGCCGGCCGGGCTCCACCTGGGCCAGAACAGCTTCAGCGCCAGAAGCCCGCCGATCATCCCAGCGGGGACAGCGCGGGCAATGATGATGATCCTGTGGGGGTTCGGAAGCAGGCCCGGCAGCACGATGATCTCCCTGTCGGGCACAAAATTGCCTTTAGGCACGGCGCAGTGAGGCGATCACCTCCCGGGCCGCGCGAAAACCGGTTTCGACCCCGGAGTTCAGGTAGCCAGGCTGGTCTGAAGTATGCTCGCCGGCAAAGAAACAATTCCCCTCCCGCTCGGCTTCGATGCCGGCGATGCTGGTCTGGTAGCCGGGCGGAAAATAACAGTAGCTGCCGAGCGACCAGGGGTTTTCCCTCCAGGCATCCTTCATCATTCGCCCGTTCCACTGCTCCGTCAGGCCCGGAAGCGCCGGCTCGGCATCGCGCAGAACCTGCTTTGCCAGCTCGGCCGCGCTCAGCCCGCCGGCGTTCAGCGCGCGGGTGCCGCCGGAGAAGAAATTGAGGATGCCGGGCTGGCCGGGTTGGGCTCGCGTGACCTCCCACGTGGTCTGAAAAAGCCTGGTTGGTACGCGGATCTCGCCGTTGCATCCCGCTTCGGTCCAGGCGCGGCGATTGAACTGCAACTGGAACTTGACCGATGTCCCCATCGGCAATGTGGCGATGGCCTTCTTCTTCAATGCCCGGAACCCGGCCTGGGTGCAATCGACCGCTTCATGCAGCACCGAAAACGGCAGCGCCAGGATCACCCGGTCGTAGACGGCCTCCTCCATGCCGGTGCCATTCCGGAAGCTGAGGCGGATGCGACCGTCCGGCGGGCGGGCGATGGCGGCGAGAGGCATCGCGGTGCGGATCCTCGCGCCAAGGCGCTCGCCAAGACGCGCCGGGATCTGGTCGTTGCCTCCGCGTACGTGGAAACGCTGATCGCTGTCGGTGTAATACAGGTTGAAATGGTCGCGTGGATCGTTGGCCAGAACCGGGATGACGTTCAACGCGCTTTGCCGGTCGGCGTCCGCAGCGTTCTCCTCGGCGAAGGCGGTCTCAATGAGTTGGCCGAACTGGCCGTCCCGTCCGCCCGGAACGTAGGCCGCCACCCAGGCCGCAATGGTCATCGCATCGAACCGGCGAGCGGCCGTGCCCGCACCGCGATAGGAGTAACTGCCGAGCGATTTCGATTGCACCTGCAGCGCCGGGTAGAAGGGCCGCATGTCACGCGTGGCGTCCGCGAGGCTGTAGGGCTTGCCGCCGATGATGTAGCGCGGCTCGGTTTTCGCAGGCGTCGCAACCAGCACGTCGTCCAGCATCAGGCCCAACTCGGCAGCGACGGCCCGAATTGCCTTGTGCCCGCTATCGATGAATTCGCCGCCATGCTCGGCGATCTGGCCGCCGGCAAAAACATCTCGCCCTGTGTAGCAGCGCCCGCCGAGGCGAGTGCTGGCTTCGAACAGGTCCGGGCTGTAGCCGGCCGTCTGCAACCGGTAGGCGGCGGTAAGTCCGGCCAGCCCCGCGCCGACAATCGCGATCCTGGCAGTGGCGGCGAGGCCAGTAGCCGGGAGTACGGCCGAGAGCGCGATCCCGGCGCCAGCCTGCAGGACCGCGCGGCGAAGGATCGGGCTCTGCCGGGCGTCAGATGCCTCGGCGCATTGGCGGGCGGCACGTTGTAGCAACTGCATCAGCGGCGTGCGGGCCATCGACCCTGCCCTCCCAAGGAAATTGTTACAGACAGGATGCCTGAAATAGGGGAGCGGAGGGAAGTAACGGAATGACTTTCGCGCCTCCCGGACTGTGACCTATGACCTGGATCGAAGCCACGTTGCTGCAGCCCAGAAGGCCCGACCGGCGGCACGGCAGACACGGTCCGATTGTGTCGACTCAGAAATAACTGGATATTTTTTTGTTGTGAAACGTATAAACAAGATGAAATTCTATCCTGTTTACGCACTTTTCTCAGCCAGTTTTCTTGACTGATCGTTGTCCCGCTCAAACATAAATATCGGCCAGCTTGAGCAACCGGTATGGCATGGGCGTGGTGCGGACGCCTGCCCAGAGAAGCCGCGGCATCATAG
>CAINEA010000006.1 GCA_903847525.1 uncultured Acetobacteraceae bacterium
CAGGTTGCCGGCCTTGCCGGAGATGCCGCAGAGGTATTCGAACTTGTCGTAGTGGGGTTCGAGCTCGTCATAGGTGACGCCGTAGTCCTGCACGGACATGTCGCCCAGCGCCGCCGCGCCGTAGCGCTTTTGGTTATGGCTGCGGGCGGTGAAATCCGAGGGCAGGAAGCGCCAGACCTGGCCGTTCCAGTGCACGCCCGCCCCGCCCACGCCCGCGCCAGGCAGGAACGAGCCGTAATCGCGCATCGGCAGCGCCGTCTGCGTCAAGTCGTTGCGCATGGTGATGGCTTCCTGCGACGGCTGCAGGAACAGTTCGCGCCGGATGGCATAGCGCAGTTCATCGGGCATGTAGCCGATGTTGAAATCGGTGGCGGTGTCGCGCCAGGGACCGCGCTCGATGGCGACGACATCCAGCCCTGCCTCGGTCAGTTCCTGCGCCAGGATCGCGCCGGTCCAGCCGAAGCCGACAATCACCACGTCTCTTCTGGGCATCAATTTTGCCATGCCTCAGCCCTTCACATTCCAGCCGGGAGCGCCGCTCATGATCGAAACCGGGCCGTGCGGATAGGGCTGGTTGTATTTCTCGACATAGTCCCGGTAGTCATAGCGCGCGCCGGGAAAGCCGATCATCTTCCACGAGGCCATGTCCTTGTTGCCGCCATAGAGCGGATCGGCGAAGAAGCCTTCCATCGTGTTCTGCAGCAGCAATTCGAAGAATTGCCGCGTGCTGAAACCGGACGCCAGCTTCAGTGTGATCTTGCCCTCTTCCAGCCCGCTCAGGACCGCGTCCTGCTGCTCGCCGGTCAGCTCGGCGAAGGACTTGCCGGCATTGGCGGCGCGGACATGGTCTTCCAGCGCCTTCAGGCCGAGGCGATAGCGGCCCGAAGGCGTCAGCTCGCCCTGGTAGCCCTGGGTCGGCAGGCCCGGCAGGAACGGACCCTTGTTGTAGAGATGGCTGGACTTGCCGAACGAGCCGGCCAGCTGGCGGTCGATGAACACGGCGCAGCCCGCATCCTTGCCGCCCGGCGACAGATGATCCGCCGGGATCAGGCGGTCCACGATGGCCTCGACGGTGATGACTTCATTGGGGGTGAGGAAATACCAGCCCAGCGGATTGATCGGCCTCGGCGGATCGCCGGCGAAGGGCGACCAGGGCAATTTGTGCGGCATGGTATGGGCCAGCACGCCGCCGGTCAGCGCGGGCAGCGCCGCCACCGATGCCAGAAAGCGGCGGCGGCACATCTTCAGCGGCCGATTATCCAGCATGCCCCACCTGAAAACTTGTCGTTTTTGCCCTTGCCGCGATGCTAGCCCAGCCCGTCCGGACCGGCAATGCATGGCTTCCAGTCCATGCAGTCGCCGGCCCGGCGGATTGGATCAGGCCATTACATGTTGACGCGGAAGCCCACCTGATACATGCGGCCGATGCCGTCATAGATCTGCAGGTTCGTCGTGCTGCCGCCCGCGGTGCTCGGGATGTTGGGCGGCGGGGTGTTGGTGAAGTTGGCGATGGTGCCGTAGAACTGCAGGTGCTCGTTCCACTTGTACGACGCCGACAGGTCCAGGTAGCCCACCCACGGGATGGAGTTGTTGTCCACCTGCACGCCGCTCTGCCACAGATTGTTGAGCTTGGCCGGGCCGATGAAGCGGGTCTTGATGGTGCCCTGCCACGGTCCGTCATTATAGGCCGCCTGCAGCGTCAGCTTGAACTTGGGCGTGCCGTTATAGGCGGCATCGGCGCCCAGCGCGCCGGCGCCGTCCGAGGTCACGCCGAACAGGGTCTGGCTGAACTCGTCGGTATAGTTGCCCAGCACGCCCAGGCCCAGCGTGCCGGAGAACAGGTCCATCGTGTAGTTGGACTGGAAGTCCAGGCCCGAAGCGGTCTGCGACCCGACATTCTGCGGCACGTTCAGGATCAGGTTGAGCTGGCCCGGATAGTTGGTCTGGGGGAAGTTCGGATTGCCGTAGAACAGGTCGGCGCAGAAGGCCTGGTTGCCGGCGGCGCACTGGTTGAGGACCTGCAGGTTGGTCGGCGTGAAGATCGCGCCCTTGATGACGATCGAATACCAGTCGAACGAGGCCGACAGGCCCGGGAACCAGTGCGGTGTCAGCACGATGCCGCCCGAAACCGTGTTGGCCTGTTCCGGCACCAGGTTCGGGTTGCCCTGCGCGGTGTAGTAAACCGTCACGGCCTTGCCGGTCTTGGGATCGATGGTGTTGCTGCCCAGATTGTACTGCGGCACCGCGAAGAGTTCCGAGATGATGGGCGCGCGAATGTCTTCCGACCAGGTCAGGCGGAGCTTGACGTCGTCATTGATCTGGCTGGTCGCGCCGAGTTTCCAGGTCTGGACCACGCCGCTGGTGGAATAACCGGTGATGCGGCCCGCCAGCGACACGTCCACGGACTTCACGAAGCTGTCCTTCAGGATCGGCGCGTCCACTTCCAGGAAGCCTTCCGTCACCGAATACTGGCCCGAGAAGGAGCTGAAATTGGCGTTGCTCCACAGCGCCGGGCCGTCGATCAGCGGGAAGGCGGCCTGGTTGCGCTGCTGTTCATGGCGATACTCGGCGCCGAACGCGACGGCGACCTTGCCGGCCTCCAGGCCCCAGGGAAGCGCCCCCTGCATCGAGGCGGACGCCACGTCCTGGTACATGGTGTAGAGCACCGAGTTGACCAGCGCCGGATTGTTGCGGCCCGGATCGACATAGTTCAGGGCGGCCTGGGTCACGTTGCCGGTGCCGAAGATGTTGATCGGCACGCAGCCATTATAGGGATTGGTCAGGGTCGAGGCGCAGACCGTGTTGCCCAGCGGCAGGCCCGAATTGCCCTTGTTCAGCGCGGTGACGGTCACCGCATCAAGCGCGTTGGTATAGTTGGCGGAGAGCGCGTCATGCGGATCCTTCTGCACTTCGCGGACCTGGCTGTGCTGGACATAGGTGTTCCAGGACCAGTCCTCGCCGATCGTGCCTTCCAGCGTGACGACGCCGCGCATCAGCTGGCGGTTGCTGTAGTTGATGCCATCGCAGCAGGTGTTGTTGGCCAG
>CAINEA010000007.1 GCA_903847525.1 uncultured Acetobacteraceae bacterium
GCGATGAACGGCTGCCGTCGGGATTATCGACGCCGCCTTCGCCGTAGAGGTTTTGCAGGTGGCGCTGGTAAAGCACCTGTTCCTGCGGCGTTAATTTAAGAGCGCTGTTTGCAGCATTGTAATTTTCCTGTGGCGGAACATCACAAATGACGACACCATCTGCTCTCCGCACTAGACCGCCGGCCGCACGGGCGATCACCGCACCGCCAGCAGCCTGACCACCGGAGCCGCTGGTCTCAGGCCGATTCCGTTGTGCCCTTTCAAGCTCTAGCTTTTCCTCTGGCGATGCTGCCAGCATGAAATCGGTCATTTGCCGCTTCGTGAGACGAGCGGCTGGGTTCTGTGTTGTAATGATGTAGTATTTTTGCAGGCCTTTCGAGATACCGAGTTCCTGCATCTTCGCAACGGCACCTTCGGTGTCGCCATTTTTGATCTGATCGCGGATTCCGGGAAGTGCTTCCTGCCGACGATAGTCAGCCTTGGCCTTGGCGTCAGCCAGAACGCCGAGCTCCGGCCCACCCGGGTAGCCTTTGGAAACAGTAGTCCCGAGAAACGGCGCAACGGACTTCATGCCGGAGACATCGGAGCCTGGACCACCTCTGTACCAATCCAAAGCACCTTTAATGGTGTCTAGCGGGATCTGGCTGCCGACGATCGCGGCGCCGATCTTGAGGATGTTCTTGCCGACCTCAGCCAGTGTATCAGCCTTCGGATTGTAAAGCTTGTGGCCGAACCCAACATCATTGGTCCAGATCTCATTGAGCGGCCGCGCGAACGTGCTCAGCTTACGATGGATCATCTCGTTCGGTTCAGTCATGTAGCCCATCAACTCTTCGGTCACCTTGCCGACCGCCAAGCGGGCATAGATCGCGGTACCGTCTGGCTGATAGCCGATCAACAACCGGCTCTTTTTGCCGGGTTCGTTTTCCGCCGTGGCGCCGATCGACTCTATGGTCTTGAACGGATTTCCGAGCACCTCGCCGGGATGCTCATAAAGCCGATGCAGCATGTCACCGAACCGGTCCCAATACCGGCCGAGCTCGTCCTCGAGAGTACGGACACCCTGCGAAGCGCCAAGCACTGACGCTAGACCGAAGCCAGCGGCACCGAGGCCTGCCGCCGCAGCGAGGCGCCCATAAGTGCCGCCTTTGCCGCCGAGCGCGCCACCGGCAATCATGCCGCCGAGAGTAGCAACCGTATGCCCGACGCCTGCCACATTGAACGAGCTCTGCAACGCCGACAGGGTCGCGTAAAAGAGACCGGCGTCGATCGCCAGCATGGCCGAAGACTTCTTCTTCACAAAACTCTGTATTTTCTGCAACTGGTCGTAGCCGACGTTCTTCTGGATCATAGCCTGCGCATCACGCGGGAGGCCCAGCATCGCGTCCTTATAGGCGCCAAGGTTGCCAAGCGTAAAACTGCGAGAGAACAGCAGGACGTTTGCAAGACCACGGGCGATACCCGACATCGCTTCAATCGGGAGCGCACCGGCGTACCGGTTGGCAAAATGCGCCGCAGCGACATTGGCCGTGTAGGGATCATAGCCCTTGTCGATAAGGTGCTGCTCGAGGTGCGACCAAAGGCCCATCTGCAGGTCACGGACGCGATCCCATAGAAACGTGTTGTGCCAGAGATTGCCGAACCAATCGACACCGCTCCGAACCTTATCGGCACCGGCCCGTGGATCGTAGATTTGCGTCAAGTGCCCCAGCGCCTCGGCGCCATAGCCCAGCCCCTTAGCGGTTAATGATCGGCCCGGCCTCACCGTCGGTGCCTCTGCAATCGACACCAAATCCTGCATGAAGCCGTGACCGCCGATCGGCACAACTCCGCCGGCAATGGCGCGGGCCATCTGCCTAGGATCGTTCGCAACTTTGTTGCCTTCGAGGTAGGTCTGGAACGTCAGCACCTTGCCCGGCGCAGCCGGCAGCGCGCGACCCCATTCCACCTGATTGTGGATTAGCGGCGACATCATGATAACCGACATCGCCTTGCCCTTGAGGGCCATCAAGGCATTGTAGAACTTGTCGGTATCCTTCGACAGCACCGCGCGCAGCGGACCTTCGAAATCGCCGCGGACATAAATCGGCTTCCGGTCGTAGACGATATTGCCGTCTTCATCGCGCAGGGGAACGCGCCGGTTTTCGACCGTCATGCCGGAGACGCGCTTGACGTTGTCCCGATAGATTTTCGGATCCTCGTCGACCATGCGCGGTTCCAGCTTCTGGAACGC
>CAINEA010000008.1 GCA_903847525.1 uncultured Acetobacteraceae bacterium
CGCGGCTTATGCTATAGAACGGTGAACACCTGCAAATAATGCAAGACGGAGGAATTTGCCATGGATGCCCCTTCCCCCCACACCGTAGCTGGCGACGCGTACTCGCTTCCGCTCGACAGGATCGATGTCAGCAATCCGAAACTATACCAGGACGACATTTGGCCTCCCTACTTCGAGCGCCTGCGGCGTGAAGACCCGGTTCATTACACCAAGGACGGGATGTATGGTTCCTATTGGTCGGTAACAAAATATAAAGATATCATGCAGGTGGAGGTCAACCACCAGGTATTCTCGTCGGACGCGATGCTCGGCGGCATCAGCATTACCGACCGTCCGATGGAATTTCGCCGCGCCAGCTTCATTTCTTCCGATCCGCCGGTGCATGACGAGCAGCGCAAGGTCGTCAGCCCGATCGTGGCGCCGCTGAACCTGCAGAAATTCGCCGGCACCATCCGCGAGCGTGCGGCGCGCATCCTCGACGGTCTGCCGCGCAATGAAACCTTCAACTGGGTGGATCGCGTCTCCATCGAACTGACCACCCAGATGCTGGCCACGCTGTTCGACTTTCCGTTCGAGGAACGGCGGAAGCTGACCTATTGGTCCGATGTCGCGACGATGGATGTGAACGCCGGCGGCGAGATCGATTCCGAGGCGAAGCGGCTGGAAGTGCTGACGGAATGTCTCCAAACCTTCACGACGATGTTTCATGAGCGCCAAAAGGCTCCACCGGCACCGGACCTGATTTCGATGCTTGCGCATGGCGAGGCCACCCGGGATCTGTACACGCGGCCTCAGGAATTCCTCGGCAACCTCACGCTATTGATCGTTGGCGGCAACGATACCACCCGCAACTCGATCAGCGGCGGTCTGTGGGCACTGTCGCAGCATCCCGGCGAATACCAGAAGTTGCGCGACAATCCCGCTGTGATCCCATCGATGGTATCGGAAATCATCCGCTGGCAGTCGCCGATCGTGCATATGCGCCGCACCGCGTTGGCGGATGCCGAGATCGGCGGCAAACAGATCAAGAAGGGCGACAAGGTCGTGATGTGGTACATCTCGGCCAACCGTGACGAGGATGCGATCGAGAACGCCAACCAGTTCATTATCGACCGTGCCCGGCCGCGCCAGCACATCTCCTTCGGGTTCGGCATTCACCGCTGCGTCGGCAACCGGCTGGCCGAATTGCAGCTGACGATCATGTGGGAGGAGATCATGAAGCGCTTCCCGGTGATCGAGGTGGTGGGTGAACCGACGCGGATCTACTCGAATTTCATCCATGGAATCAGTGAGTTGCCGGTGCGTATTCCCGGCTGATACGGCGGACGTGTACGGGCTGGCCGGGGCCGATCATCCCCCGGCCGGCGCCTTGCTCATTTCATGGCTTTGCGGACGAAAGCCAGCATCGTTTCCGCGATCAGTTCCGGCGTCTGCACCATGCTGAAATGGCCGGTGTGCAACTCGACGAATTGCGCGCCCACGATGCCGTCGGCCACGGCACGGGCGGTTTCGGGCGGGCGCAGCAGGTCGCGGGTGCAACCGATCACCAGGGTCGGGCACGCGATACGGCCAAAATCCGGGCGCAGATCCAGGCCTGGCAGCATCCGGTAGATGGCGGCGAAGCTGGCGGGATCGCTGGTC
>CAINEA010000009.1 GCA_903847525.1 uncultured Acetobacteraceae bacterium
CGCGCGCTTTCACCGGACGATGGACGTGAACACGCGGGTGCCGCTTACGCTCGCGGCCGCGGCGATGGACCATATGGAGCCGCTGGGTGGCGGGTCCGTGGTGCTGGTCGGTTCCGTCGCCGGGCGCACCGGTGGCACGTTCGATACCACACCGCCGGATTATGTCGCGTCCAAGGGCGCGGTGCATGCGTTGGTGAAGCTGCTGGCGCGGCAGGGCGTGCGCCGCGGTGTGCTGGTGAATGCCGTGGCGCCCGGGCCGGTACAAACTGGGATGACCAGCAACATTCCGCGGTCCAACGACCGGATGCCGATGGGCCGAATGGGCCAGCCGGAGGAGCTGGCCTGGCCGATCGCGTTCCTCTGCTCCCCGGCCGCGAGCTATCTGGCCGGGGCGATCCTGGACGTGAACGGCGGCACGTTTATCGGCTGATCACTCCAGCCATTTCGCGGTCAGCCTGGGGTAGGCGCCGCTCGCCTGCGCCAGGTGGACGAACTGGTCCACATAGGCCTTCCAGACGGAGTCCCGCGGCAGCAGATAGGCCAGTTCGCCGAAATCGAAAGGCTGGTCGGGGTGGATGGCGCAAAGCTCCTTGTGCAGCTTCTGCTGCAGCCTGGCCTCCACCGCGTCGGTGATCATCACATCGGCCCGCTTGGCGATGATCTCCTCGAAGATCTTGGTATTGTCGGGGAAGATTACGATCTGCGCCTTGGACAGGTTGGCCCGGTCGAACGCCTCGTTGGTGCCGCCTGGATTGGCGATCACCTTCACGTTCGGCCGGTCGATCGTCGCCAGCGTTTGATATTTCCCCCGGTCCGTGCAGCGCGCGATCGGGGTCTTGCCGGTGCGCATCAAGGGAAGGGAGAACAGGGCGAGTTTCTGCCGGTTCAGGTTCACCGAAATGCCGCCCATGCCGACATCGAACCTGTCACCGTTCACGTCGTTGATCAGGTCGCCCCACTTGGTGGCGACGATCTCCAGCTTCACGCCGAGCGCGGAGGCGAGGGCATTGGCCATGTCGACGTCGAGGCCGGTGTAGGTGCCGGTTGTTTTGTCGAGCGCGGAGAACGGCCGGTAATCGCCGGTCAGGCCGACGCGCAACGTGCCGCGGGCGAGGATCTGGTCCAGGCGTGATCCCGTGGCGGATTGAGCATAGGCGGCGCTGGTCAGGCAAAGCGCCATCAGCCAGGCACAGGTCCATTTGAACAGCCGCATTACAGCCTCCCCTTTTATGTGCCGCCAGCATGAAGCAATGCCGGGATCGCTTGCAAACAACCTGCCGGAAATGTCCTATTGGTAGCTTCCCAGGAGGTTGCCGTGGCGATCCTATCCGACCGGGTGCTGACACCCACCGAATTGCGCGCGCTGTCCGCGCGGTCTGACCTGCCCGGTACGATCCGGCTGGCTATACACGTGGCGCTGTTGGCGTTGACCGGATGGCTGGTGGCGATTTCCAGCGGTTGGAGCACGCTGCCGGCGATGCTGGCGCTGGGTCTGGTGCAGGTGGCGCTGTTCGCGCCGTCGCATGAAACCATGCACCAGACCGCCTTCGCTTCCAGACGCGCCAACGCGATCGTCGGCTGGCTGGCCTTCTGCCCGTCGCTGCAAAATGCCCAGTTCTATGCGGCCTTCCATGTGATCCACCATCGCCACACCAACATTCCCGGCCAGGATCCGGAACTGCTGGCCCCGGAGCCGACCACCCTGCCTGCCTATGTCTCGCGCATCCTGGGCATTCCCTATCCTGTTTACGCACTTTTCTCAGCCAGTTTTCTTGACTGATCGTTGTCCCGCTCAAACATAAAGATCGGCCAGCTTGAGCAACCGGTATGGCATGGGCGTGGTGCGGACGCCTGCCCAGAGAAGCCGCGGCATC
>CAINEA010000010.1 GCA_903847525.1 uncultured Acetobacteraceae bacterium
AGCCATCGTCCCTGCCTCGCTAAATCGAATGTTCACGATATGTGCCACGAAAGAGAAGCTGAGAAAAGTGCGTAAACAGGTTTTTGTTTGACACTGTCAGGCCGCCCGCATCTCATTTCCGCAACAACGACGATAGGGACGAAACGATGCCAGCACGGACCGGCGCACAATTCCTCGCGGGCCTGCGAGACGGACGCGAGCTGTGGGTCGGTGCCGATAAGGTTGGGGATCCGATGGATCATCCCGCCCTGAGCGGTGCCGCCATGGCGATCGCCGGTGTGTTCGATCTCCAGCATGAAGCCGCCGCCTCCTGTCTGATGCCGGACCCCGAAACAGGGGAGCCGATCGCGGTCAGCCACATGATCCCGCACTCGCGCGAGGACCTGGTCCGCCGTCATGCCGCTTTGGAGAAGGTCGCGGAATTTTCCGTCGGCCTGATGGGCCGAACGCCGGACTACATGAACGTGACCTTCGCTGGCTTTGCCGGACGCTGCGATGAATGGGCGATCAACGGCAATGAGGAAGGCGCCGCCAACCTCGTCGCCTATCAGAAGTTGATGGCACGCCAGGACCTCAGCCTGACCCATACGCTGATCCATGCCACTAGCGACAAGGGCAGGGGCAACACCCCGACGGGCCTGGACGAGACACAGCTGCACAAGGTGGAGGAAACGTCGAACGGCATCCTGGTTCGTGGCGCGCGTGTGCTCGCCACGTTAGCCCCGTTCTCCGATGAGATCGCGGTCTATCCGAGCCAGCCCATGCCGAACGCGGCCGGCGGGCATGCATTGTCGTTCAGCATCCCGATGGACACGCCGGGGCTGAAATTCCTCTGCCGCGATAGTGTTTCGTTGCCAAAAAACAGTTTCAACCACCCGCTGTCCGGCCGGTTCGACGAACAGGATGCATTCGTTATTTTCGATAATGTCGAGGTGCCGCGCGACCGCGTGTTCATCGATGGCAATTTGCCGGTCTACAACAGCGTCATGTCACGCAGCTGGCGGGCAAATGCGATGCAGCAGACGATGGTGCGGGCGCAAACCAAGCTGGAGTTCGCCTGGGGCGTCGCTTGCCGGATGGCCGAGACGATCAACGCCAGCGATCCGGTAACGATGGGAATGCTCGGCGAAATCTGGACCTTTGCCGAATTGGCCCGTGCCGCGGTGCATTCCGGTGAGCAGGGCGCGATGGAATACGGCAACGGCGCCTGGTTTCTCGACGAGCGTCCGATGGCGGCCCTGCGCGCGGCGCTGCCGTTCTGGTTTCCTCGGGTGAATGAAATCATCCGCCTGATCGGCTCGCACAATGTTCTGGCCACCCCGACAGCGGAGCAGTTCGCCGATCCCTATCTGCGCCCGTTGATCGATACCTATATCCGCGGTGCTGGTAATGTCAGCGCCGAGACACGCGCGAGGGTGTTCCGCCTGGGCTGGGACTTTGCCGGCAGCGCGCTGGCCAGCCGGAACGAGCAGTATGAGCGCTTTTATCTGACTTCCGGCGCACGCAACCAACAGGGCGCACAGATGCGGGCGGACCGCACCCGCGCGGATCGTTTGGTAGATCGGTTTCTGGACGAGGGTCTATAATTTCAATTGGCTCGTTGGGACGATCAACTCGCGTCGGAGGTCTCGCGAGCCGCTCCTATTTGAAAACGGAGATGGATATGAGCCCTCAAGACTCCCCTCATTCTCAGATAGCCGCGAAAGTATTGTGGAAGACCGGTTGCTCGGCGAGCATTGCGGCGAAGCGCTCGACGAGCGGGGCCAGTTGCTGATCGGGCATGTTCGGCATGAGGTCG
>CAINEA010000011.1 GCA_903847525.1 uncultured Acetobacteraceae bacterium
CGTAAAGAGCCTCGAACCCCGCTTCGCTGAGACCCTTTTGGAATTGCACCTTGTTTCGAGCCATCGTCCCTGCCTCGCTAAATCGAATGTTCACGATATGTGCCACGAAAGAGAAGCTGAGAAAAGTGCGTAAACAGGTTCCCTATTGGACGCTGCGGCTGCGGGTGATCGCCGATTGCTGGCGCGGGGACCTCGCCGACTATCCCTATATCAACGACCAGCAGCGCCCCGGGGTGATCCGCAGCGTGCGCGCCATGAGCCTGTTCGTGGCGGGGCTCGCGATCGCATCCGCCATCGCGTTCGGCTGGCAGACGCCGTTCCTGTACTGGATCGTCCCGCAACTGATCGGCCAGCCTTTCCTGCGCGCCTATCTGATCACCGAGCACACCGGCTGCACGCTGGACCGCAATGGCCTGACCAACACGCGCACCACGCGGACCCATGCGCTGGTGCGCCTGCTGATGTGGGACATGCCGCATCATGCCGAGCATCACCTCTATCCCTCGATCCCCTTCTATCGCCTGGCCGACGCGCACCGGCAGATCGCGGACAAGCTCGGCTATCTGCAGCACGGCTATGTGCGCTGGAACCTGGATTACCTGCGAACCCTGATCGGCAAACCGACATGACCCACATTACCTGGACGACGGACAAGGGCGTGTTCGACGCCGGCGATCTGGTGCTGCAGTCGGGCAAGGTTCTGCGCGGCGCGAAACTATCCTGGAAGGCGCATGGCACGCTGTCCGCGGGGAAGGACAATGTGATCGTCTATCCCACCAGCTACGGTGCGCAACATCCGGACCTGGAATGGCTGATCGGGCCGGATGGTGTGCTGGACCCCACGCGATGGTTCATCGTCATTCCCGACATGTTCGGCAACGGGCTGTCGTCCAGCCCTTCCGACGATCAGAAGACCTATCCCGACCTGGTGAGCGCCTACGACAATGTTCACGTCCAGCGCCAGTTGCTGCGGGAGCGTTGGGGCATCGAGCGTGTCGCCTGCGTCTATGGCTGGTCGATGGGGGCATTGCAGGCCTATCACTGGGCGGCGCTGTTTCCCGATGCGGTGGACCGCGCCATCGTCAATTGCGGTGTCGCCCGCACTGCCGTCCATAATCAGGTGTTTCTGCGTTCGCTGATGGCGACCCTGGAAGCGGCGCCGGAGCATATCGGCGGCGGGCGCTTCTCTGCGGAGCCTGCCGACGCCAAGCGGGCCTTCGGGCGCATCTATGCGGCCTGGGCGCTGAGCCAGGATTTCTATCGCGCCAACCTGCATCTAGCCTCCGCACCGCAACCGAATCTGGGCGCGCCGGATCTGGAAACCTTCCTGAAGACCGATTGGGAGGATCGCTACGCACCGCGATCCGCCGCCAATCTGTATGCCCAGCTGCGCACCTGGGATGCAGCCGACATCGCCGATAACGGCCTGTACAACGGGGACCCGATCTGCGCCCTGAAGGCGATCCGTGCGCGGGTGCTGCTGATGCCCGGCGAGACCGACCTGTATTTCCGTGTGGCTGACAACGCGGCTGAACTCCCCTATCTGCGCCATGCCGAACTGAAGCCGATTCCCAGCATCTGGGGCCATCGCGCTGGCAACCCGACAGTCAACCCGGCCGACGCCCTATTCCTGAAGAACGCCGTGCGAGACTGGCTTGCACGTTAGAAACAACCGGAGGAAGACCCATGGCCGCCACTGTTACCGCGAACAATCCATCCACCGTCCGCGCGCCCACCGGCTATACCCACGCGATCGAAATCCGTAACGCCGAGCGCCGGCTGATCATCTCCGGCCAGGTCGGCCTGACTCCGGATGGCATCATACCGGAAACCGGCGAGGCGCAGATCGCCCAGGCCCTCGCCAACCTCGCGGCCGTGCTGGCGGCCAACGGCATGGGTGTCGCCAACATCGTGAAAACCACGGTGTTCCTGACCGACCGGTCCTTGCTGGCGCCGTATCGCGCGGCGCGCGCCGCCGCTTTCGCAGGCCACGCGCCGGCGTCCACGCTGCTGTTCGTTGCCGGATTGGCCGACCCGAAATTCGTGGTCGAGGCAGAGGCCGTCGCGTGACCACTGCCGCGACCATCCAGCGCGTTCGCCGCAATACCCTCGGCGACGCGCTGCGCCGCGCCGCCGTCCGCCATCATGACCGTATCGCGCTGGTTTACGCCCAGCGGAGCTGGACGTTTCCGGCCCTCGATCAGGCCGTGGATCGCGTCGCCTGGCATTTGACCTATCTGGGTCTGGCGCCCGGCGACCGGGTGGCGGCGTTCGGGCGCAACTCCGACGCCTACCTGATTGCGTTCCTGGCCTGCGCACGGGCCGGTCTGATCCACGTACCGGTGAACTTTGCGCTGACTGGCAGCGAGCTTGCCTATATCCTCGGCCAGTCGGGTGCCCGCCTGGTGCTGACGGCGCCCGCGCTGGAACCGCATCTGGACGGCATCGACATCGAAATGCGCGGCCGGTTCGATGGCGGCGGCGCGTTGGATATCCTGGCGATCGCGGAAGATTCGGATGGCCCGATCGGGGTCGATCCGGAAATGACGGACGAGTCGATCGCACAGATCGTCTATACGTCCGGCACGACGGCGGCGCCGAAGGGTGCGATGATGACGCATCGGGCCATGCTGACCGAATACGCGTCCTGCATGCACGAACTGGACTATGCGGCGGCCGATGTGTGCCTGGCGGCCTTGCCGCTGTACCACACGGCGCAGATGCATGCCTTCACCATGCCGCAGATGCTGACCGGCGCGCGCACGGTGCTGATCGAGGCGCCGGCGCCCGCCGAGGTGCTGCGCCTGATCGAGTCCGAACGCATCACCTCGTTCTTCGCCCCGCCGACGGTTTGGATCAGCCTGCTGCGCCACCCCGATTTCGGCATCCGGAATCTGTCCAGTCTGGAAAAAGTCTATTACGGCGCCTCGATCATGCCGGTGCCGGTGCTGCAGGAACTGCGCGAGCGCCTGCCCCGCGCCAGGCCGTACAACTGCTACGGCCAGACCGAAATTGCTCCCGTCGCCACTGTGCTGCGGCCGGAGGAGCACGAGGAGCGTCCCGCCTCCTGCGGCAGGCCGGTGCTGAATGTGGAAACGCGCGTGGTGGATGCCGACATGCACGATATGCCGCCCGGCACACATGGCGAGATCGTCCATCGCTCGGCCCAATTGTTGTCCGGCTATTGGGACAAGCCGGCGGAAACCGCCGAAGCTTTTTCCGGTGGATGGTTTCATTCCGGTGACGTCGGGTATTTCGACGAGCAGGGATTTCTCTACATCGTCGATCGTATCAAGGATGTGATCAACACAGGCGGCGTGCTGGTCGCGTCCCGTGAGGTGGAAGAAGCACTGTTCACCCATCCGGCGGTGTCTGAGGTTGCCGTGGTCGGTCTCAGTGACCCGAAATGGATCGAGGCCGTCAGTGCCTTCGTCGTGCTCCGCCCCGGTCACACCGTGAGTGAAACCGACCTGATCGCGCACGCGCGCCAGCATCTGGCACCCTACAAATTGCCCAAGCAGGTGATCTTCATCGACAACCTGCCCCGCAACACCGCCGGCAAGCTCCTCAAGCGGGAGTTGCGCCGCGAGTGGTCGCCGGCCTGACGGAAGGGCCGGCAAGCCTCCGGCCGGGCCTTGCGCCGCGGATCACGGCGCGGCGGGGCGGGTCCAGGCGAACGTCAGTTCGTGGCGGTTGTGGTAAAGATGGAACAGGCGCCCGCCGGGAATGGCCGCCAGCGCGGCCGATGTTTCGTGATCGGTGGGGCCCTGGAATTTGATCGTGCAGACGATGTGTCTTGGCGCGTCGGCGGCGATCCATCGCTGGATCAGGGCCAGCAGCCGGTCGGGGTAGGCGATGATGTCGCTGAACAGCCAGTCCACTTTTTCTGGTTCCAGCGCAAAGGCGTTTTCCTGGCGGGTGGTCACGTTCGGCCGGGCGGTGATTTTGGGGTCCAGCGGCGCCTTGTCGATGGCGATGACGGTAGCGCCGAGCTCGGCCAGGACCCAGGTCCAGCCTCCGGGCGAGGCGCCGAGGTCGAGGCAGGTCTCGCCGGGCTTCGGGTACCAGCCCAGCCTGGTGCAGGCCTCCCATAGTTTCAAATAGGCTCGGCTTGGCGGGCCGATATGATCCTCCTCGAAGCGGCATTCGCCGTTCACGAAGGGGCTGGACTTGCCGGGGCTGGCGAGCATTCGGTCGGGGGCGAGCAGTGTCCAGGCGCCCAGATGGGCGGTGGGGGCGGGCTCGGGGAAGACGAGCGGGCGGGCTTTCACCGGCGGCAGCCGCTCGGCGATCAGCGCGGCGCGGCGAAAATTGGCCACCTGATAGCCGGACCAGTTGCGCTGGATGGCACGCAGCGCGTCGGCCGCATCTTTTACCGAGGCGAACGGGATTTCCTGGGGCGCGGTCCAGGTGTCGAGCGCCCAGGCGGCCTTGATCGGAGGATCCGGCGACAGCGCCAATCGGCCATGCCATTCGCCGACGGTCACGCTACTGCGTTCCAGCTCTTCCGCCAGCACCGTCTCGAAGCCTTCTGCGGCGAGGTAGGCAGCCAGTATGGTCATGCCGGCGGGCGAGCCCGGATGGCCGAAAGTCCGAACAATGCCCAGCCGATCATCAGCAGCGTGCCCCCGGTGGGTGCCAGCATCGGCAGGCGGATCGCGAACAGTTCCTGGCTGTAGATGGCGCCGCAGAAGCCGAGCAGGCCGAGCAGGAACGCACCGCCGGCCATGTTGGTCAGATGACTGCCCGCGGTTCGCGCCCAAATTCCCACCGCCACGAGAGCCAAAGCGTGCCAGAGCTGCATCTCCACGGCGCTGTGCACAATGCCGCGCGCGGCGGGGTCGAGCGGCGCGTGGGCAGCGTAGGCGGCCATCGCGACGCCGAGCAGCCCGGCGGCCGAACCCGCGGCGATCCAGCGTCGGGACAGATATTTTTGCATGATTTGATCCTACCGCTCTCGGGCCTGTTCCGCCATGCGCGGTCCGGCTATACAATCAGGGTCATGCCCCGTGGCGATCTGTTCCCCGAAATCGGCCCGTACGAAACCGGCTATCTGCCTCTTTCGGCAGGTCATGTCATGTATTGGGAACAGGTGGGCAATCCGCGCGGCCGGCCGGTGCTGTTCCTGCATGGCGGCCCAGGTGCGGGGGCGGGCATCGTGCATCGCCGCTTCTTCGATCCGGCCCATTGGCGTGTGATCATCTTCGACCAGCGCGGGGCTGGCCGGTCCCGTCCACTCGGTAGCCTGGCGCAGAACACGACGCCGGATCTGGTGGACGATATCGAGATCCTGCGCCGGCACCTGAATGTCGAGAACTGGCTGCTGTTCGGCGGTTCCTGGGGATCGACGCTGGCGCTGGCCTACGCCCAGGCGCATCCGGAGCGGGTGCGTGGGGCCGTGCTGCGTGGCGTGTTCCTGGGGCGCGATACCGAGGTGGAGTGGTTTCTGCACGGTCTGGCGGGGATTTTCCCCGACGTGCATGCCGCGTTTGCCGGTTTCCTGCCGGAAGCGGAGCGCGGCGACCTGCTTGGCTCGTATTTGGCGCGGCTGACCGATCCCAGCCCCGCCGTCCATATGCCGGCGGCGCGCGCCTGGTCGGTGTATGAGGGGTCGTGCAGCACCTTGCTGCCGAGCCCGGACACGGTTGCTTCCTTCGCGCAGGATCGCACCGCGCTCGGGCTGGCGCGGATCGAGGCACATTATTTTGCCAACAGGCTGTTCCTGCCGCCTGGGGGCCTGCTCGGCCGGATGGATCGTATCGGTCATATTCCGGCGGAGATCGTGCAGGGCCGCTACGATATGGTGTGCCCCGCCTGTTCGGCTTTCGAGCTGGCGGCTTCCTGGCCGAACGCCCGGCTGTCCGTGGTGCCGGATGCCGGACATTCGGCGCTGGAGCCGGGCATCCGCCGCGCGCTGATTGCCGCGGTCGAGCGGTTTCGGCAGGAAAGATGAAGCCTGCATGACAAGGCCGGGGTGCATAGGCCTGGGCCGATGATAACCGGAGAATGATGATAACCGGAGAACACAGATGAAAGTCGGCGTGATCGGCCTTGGCTCGATGGGCATGGGGGCGGCGCTCAACCTGCTCAAATCCCAGCACCAGGTGGTGGGCTGCGAGTTGCGGGAGGCCGGGCGTGCCGAGATCGCCACGGCGGGCGGTTCGGCTGTGGCCAGTGCGGCGGAGCTTCCGGGCGACCTGGAGGCGCTGATCGTCTTCGTGGTGAATTCCTCCCAGGCCGAAGACGTGCTGTTCGGCCCGAATGGATGCGCGTCCCGGCTGCAAAAGGGCGCGGTCGTGCTGCTGTGCACCACGGTGGCCCCGGAAGCCGCGCGCAAGCTGGACGAGAAGATCACCGCCGCCGGGCTGTTGATGCTGGATGCCCCGGTATCCGGTGGCGCAACGGGCGCGCGGGCTGGCACGATGACGATCATGGCGTCGGGATCGGAGGCCGCCTTTGCCAAGGCCCAGCCGGTGCTGGATGCGATCGGCGACAAGGTCTGGCGCCTGGGTGATACGGCTGGGATCGGCAGTACCGTGAAGATGGTCAACCAGTTGCTCGCTGGGGTGCATATCGCGACCGCTGCCGAGGCGCTGGCGCTCGGCATCCGTGCCGGCGCCGATCCGCGCACGCTGTACGACGTGATCTGCAGTTCCGCCGGCAGTTCCTGGATGTGGCAGAACCGCGTGCCGCACATCCTGGACGGTGACGACACGCCGTCCTCGGCGGTGAATATCTTCGTGAAGGATCTGGGGATCGTGCTGGACCAGGCGCGCAACCTGACCTTCCCGCTGCCGATGGCCTCCGCCGCGCACCAGCTGTTCCTTGCTGCCGCCGCGGCCGGGCACGGGGCAAAGGACGATGCGTTCGTCATTCGCGTGTGGGAGGCGCTTGCCGGCATAGAGCTGCCGAAGCCATCAGGAGCGGACTGATGCTCACGCTGAACCTGCACGAGGATGGCGGTCTGCACATGGCGGCGGTGCCGGTTCATACCCTGGTGATCGCCGGCTGGACCGGCCGGGATGCCGCCAAGGTGCAGGCGCATATCGACGAGCTTGCCGCCATCGGCGTTAAGCCGCCGGCAAGCGTTCCGGTTTTCTATCGCGTTTCCGCGGCCCGGCTGACCACAGCGCCGGCGATCGAGGTTACCGGCGACGCCAGTAGCGGTGAGGTGGAATTCGTGGTCTTCAATCACGGCGACCGGCTTTGGGTGACCGTCGGTTCGGACCATACCGACCGGGATGTGGAAGCCTATGGCATCACCGTGTCCAAGCAGATGTGCGACAAGCCGATCTGCGCCGATGCCTGGCCTTTGCTGGATGTCGCCGGCCATTGGGATCGGCTGGTCCTACGTTCCTGGGCGGATGGCGTGCTGTATCAGGAAGGCAGCGTCGCGGAGATGCGCGCGCCCGGCGACCTGATTTCCGCCTATGGCGGCTTGCCGCCGGGGGCGGCGATGTTCGGCGGTACCATGCCGGTCGTTGGCGGCATGCGGCCCGCGGCGCGGTTCGAGATCGAGTTGGAGGACCCGGTGCTCGGGCGACGGCTGCGGCATGGTTATGATATTGCCGTCCTTCCCCTCGCATAGCCGTTCCCCGGCGTGGGGGTGACGGCCTCCCTCCAAGGCAAGATCTTCAGTGGTGCCGGCTGGATCGTCGGTTGGCGCATGGCCACGCGCGGCCTGGGATTGATCAGTACCCTGGTCCTGGCGCGGCTGCTGCTCCCGGCGGATTACGGCCTGGTGGCATTGGCCACCGGCTTCGCCGGTGCCATCGAGGCGATGTCGTATATGGGTGTCGAGGATGCGCTGGTGCGCGAGAAATCGCCGGGGCGCGATCTGTACGACACCGGCTTCACCCTTGGCCTGCTGCGTGGGTTGATCATGGCGGCCGCTTTGGCTGTGCTGGCTGCACCGCTTGCCGATTGGTTCGCCGAACCGCGCCTGACCAACGTGCTGCTGGTTCTGGCGGCCGGGTCGGCGATCGATGGGCTGGCCAATATCGGGATGGTGGATTTCCGCCGCGATTTCGCCTTCGACCGCGAATTCGTCTCGATGATCCTGCCGCGGCTGTTCAGCGTGGCGCTGATGATCGGCGCAGCCTGGGAATGGCGCAGCTACTGGGCGCTGGTGACGGGCATCCTGTCGATGCGACTCGCCCACGTGGCGTTGAGCTATTACATGCACCCGTTCCGCCCGAGGTTGTCGCTGGCTTCCTGGCGCGGGCTCGTCACCTATTCGTTCTGGAACTGGACAGTGGCGCTAGCCGTGATGCTCCGCGAGCGTGGCAGCCTGCTGCTGATCGGCCGACTGCTGGGCGCCGGGCCGGTCGGCGTGTGGTCGATCGGCACTGATCTGGCCGCGATGCCGACATCGGAGCTGGTGGAGCCGTTGTCGCGCTCGGCCTTTTCCGGTTTCGCGGCGGCGCACCATAGTGGCGAGTCGGTTGGGGAGATCTACCTCCGCGTGGTGGCAGCCACGGCGCTGCTGACCCTGCCCGCGGGCGTCGGCACGTCGCTGATCGCGGATCCGTTGGTGCGGCTGGGCTTCGGGTCGAACTGGGTGACGGCCATTCCGCTGGTGCAGATCCTGGCCATCACCGGGGCGGCGACGGTGTTCGGCTATATCGGCTGGACGCTGCTTTCCGCCCAGGCTCGCCTGCGCACGGTGCTGGCGGTGACGCTGACCGCGGCGCTGACCCGGCTGACGCTGCTGGCGGTTCTGGCGCCGCGCATCGGTCTGATCGGTGCGGCGATGGCGGTGGCGGTATCTGTTGTCGTGGAAGACGCGCTGTATATCGGCCTGACGTTCCGGCGCTATCGGGTGCGCGTCGGAGCCCTGCTCGCGCGGGTTTGGCGCGGCCTACTGGCGGCTGGCTGCATGGCGGCCACCCTGGTGGAAGCCGGCTTGGGCTGGACGGAGGTTACCGGCGGCCCCTCTGAATTGGCGATGAGTCTCGTAACGGCGATCGTGCTGGGTGGTCTGGTCTATGGCGGGGTGCTGCTGCTGGCCTGGCTTGCCAGTGGCCGGCCGAAGGGTGCCGAAGCGGACGCCGTGGCGATGTCGCTCCGCTTGTTGGGGCGCCTGCGCCGTCGCGCTACTTGACCTCCTGCAGGCGCCTTTCGGCCATCGGGCGCCAGGGTGCGTCCTTGGGTGCCGCTTCCAGCGCCCCCCGAAACAGCTTTGCGGCGTCATCGGTCACCTGTCCGGCTGCCTCGGTCAATGCCTCCGCGGTCTGCGCCGCCAGCATGGGATCGTATTTGGACTGCAGCGCGATCCACCACGCCGCCGCCGCCCGCGGCATGTTGCCGCGGCTGGCTTCGGCATTGCCCAGCAGGATGTAGCCCTGTCGGGTCTGATCGCTCTTCGGGTCCATCAGCGTCAGCCTCGCGCGAAGCTGGCCGATCATGGCCTCTTCCTTCGTCGCTCGCGCAGCTTCGGCGGCGGCCACTTCGGCATGCGGTGCGGCCGGCATGCCCGGCACGCCGGCCAGCAAGTACAAGCCCAGCGCGGCCGCCGGAACCAGGCTGAGTGCCGCGATCTGCGGAAATCGCCGGGCCCGCACCGGCGGCGCGTCGACGCTGTCTGCCGCCGCGAGCAGGCGACGCTGCACCTCCAGCTTTGCGCTGGCGTGTTCTGTCTTGCCCAACCGGCCCTCGGCCAATTCCCGATCCAGCTCGATCAATTGGGCGCGATGCAGCGTCAGGGCCGCGTCACGCCGGCCGCGCACGGTGGAGCCGCGCAGCAGCGACAGGATCAGCGGCGCCAGGGCCGCCAGCGACAAGGCCAGAAGGGCGATCCAGATCATGATCCGCTCAATTTACCTACCCGCTGCCGCTCGGCTTCCGACAGGGGCGCGGGGGGCTCGGGCCTTCGCCGTCGTCCGAGAAGCACGGCTCCGGCTCCGATGCCGACTGCCAGCATCGGCGCGGCCCAGAGCAACAGAGTAAGGGCGGAGAACGGTGGACGCAGGCGGATGAAGTCGCCGTAGCGTGCGACCATCCAGTCCATGATCTGCTGATCGCTCTCCCCTGCCTTTACCCGCTCACGAATGATGTGGCGGAAATCGCGGGCCAGGTCGGCCTCCGATTCCTCGACGCTTTCGTTCTGGCAGACCATGCAGCGCAGTTGGCGGCCGATGTGCTCCGCCCGTGCCTCGCCGGCCGGGTCCGACAACATTTCTGCGGGGTTGCTGACCGCCAACGCTGGACCGGCCAGGATCAGCAGCAGGAACGCTAGCCGCAGGATCATGTCAGCGTCTTCAACAGCGGCGCCAGTTCCTGCCGCACGACATCGGCTGTCAGCCCTCCGGCGAAGCGCCAGCGGACCGTGCCGGTGGTGTCGATCAGGTAGGATTCTGGAACGCCATAGAGGCCGAAATCGATTGCCACGGACCCGGCGGCATCGCGCCCTACCTGGACATACGGGTTGCCGTGTTGGCGCAGGAAGGCATCGGTGGCTTCCGTCTTGTCCTTGTAGGCGATGCCGAACACCGGCTGGCCCGACTGCTTCAGCGCCAGCAATACGTCCGCCTCCGCGATGCATGGCACGCACCAGGAGGCGAAGAAGTTCAGCAGGACCGGACGGCCCTGCGCTTTCAGGTCCGCCGAGCTGAATCCAGGGCTGTCACCCTGGCCGGGCAGGGTGAAGGTTGGGACGGGCTTGCCGATGAGCGCGCTCGGCACGCCGCGCGGGTCGAATTTCCCCGAGCGCATGCGATCCAGCATCGAGTACAGCCCAACGCCCGCCACGCCGGCGATGCCGAGCGGCAGCAGCAGGACCAGCCGGCGGTTGATCGCGGTCATTCGGCTGGAACCGCCATTGTCCGGCGTGCCGGGGCGCCGATGCGCAGGCGCCGGTCGATCAGCGACAGGAAGCCGCCGAACGCCATGACCAGTGCGCCGAGCCAGATCCACGGCGCCAGGAAGTTATAGTGCAGCCGCAGCACGGCCGTGCCGTCGTGTTCCTCGCCCAGCACCGCGTATAAGTCGGCGATCTGGCTGCTTTGGATCGCGGTGTTGGTCACGGTCATGGTCTGGGTGGTGAAGGCGTTGCGGGACGGATGGAACAGGCCGATTTCCTGTCCGTCGCGTGTGACACGGATATCGGCGACGCGGGCGTTGAAGTTGGGGCCCTTTTCGTCGTGCAGGCCCAGCAGGGTCCATTCGTAGCCGGCGAGCGCGATGGTCTGGCCCGGCCTGACCGCGACGATGGTGGTCTGTGCCAGCGACATGCCGGCGATGCCGGCGATGGTCATCCCCATGCCGGCATGGGCGATCGCTCCCCCCCATACCGATAGCGGCTGGCCGGCCAGTCGGGACAGGCTGTTGGTCAGGGGGACCTGGAACAGGCGGATGCGCTGGATGATCTCCGCGAAGCTGCCCAGGATGAGCCAGGCGGCGGCGGCGAAGGCCAGGGCTGCCGAGCCCGCGCGATAGCCAAGTTCGGCGACGATGCCGACCGCGGCGGCGCCCAGCGCCGCCCACCAAAGCCGCATCAATGCGGGGCCGAGAGCGGCCCGTTTCCATGACAATACCGGCCCGACCGCCATCGCCAGGAACAGCGGCACCGTGAGCGGCAGAACGGTCGCGTTGAAATAGGGCGGCCCGACGCTGATCTTGGCGCTGAACAGCAGGTCGGCAAACAGCGGATAGACCGTGCCGGTCAGCACCACGGCGGCGATCGAACAGAGCAGGATGTTGTTCAGCACCAGCGCGCCTTCCCGCGAGACCGGGGAGAACAGGCCGGAGGCGGACAGCACCGGGGCGCGGATCGCGAACAGCAGCAGGCTGCCGCCGATCACCAGCGCGAGAAGACCCAGGATGAAGATCCCGCGCGTGGGGTCATTCGCAAAGCTGTGCACCGAATTGAGGATGCCGGAGCGCACCAGGAAGGTGCCGGACAGCGACAGTGAGAACGTGCCGATGGCCAGCAGAACGGTCCAGGTCTTCAGGGCCTCACGTTTCTCCACCACGATGGCGGAATGCAGCAGCGCCGTGCCGGTCAACCAGGGCAGCAGGGAGGCATTCTCCACCGGGTCCCAGAACCAGTAGCCGCCCCAGCCGAGGATGTAATACGACCAGAATGACCCCAGCATGATGCCGGTGGTGAGAAGGCTCCAGGACGCCAGCGTCCAGGGCCGCACCCAGCGGCCCCACGAGGCATCGATCCGTCCTTCCAGCAGGGCGGCGACCGCGAAGGCGAACGGAATCGCGAAGCCGACATAGCCGGCGTAGAGGATCGGCGGATGGATCGCGAGGCCCGGATCCTGCAACAGCGGGTTCATGTCCCGCCCATCGAGCGGCACCGGCCAAAGCCGCAGGAACGGGTTGGAGGTCAGCAGCGCGAACAGCTCGAAGCCCACCGATGTGCCGCCGAGCACCCCGATCACCCGGGCGCGCAGCGAGGAGGGCAGGTTGCGTCCGAACAGCCCGACCGCCCCGCCGCAGATTGCCAGGATCAGGCACCAGAGCAGGATCGAGCCCTCGTGATTCCCCCAAGTGCCGGAGATCTTGTAGATCATCGGCTTCAGCGAGTGGGAATTCTCGGCCACGTTCAGCACTGAGAAATCGTCGATCACCGAGGACCAGACCAGGCTGCCATAGGCGGCCATCAGGGCGATCAGCTGGCCGTAGGCCAGAGCGGGCGCCGCCGCCATCAGTCGGACGTCGCGGGACTGGGCGCCCCAGAGCGGAATGATGAACTGCGCGGCGGCAAAGGCGACGGCGAGCGCCAGGGCGAAATGGCCCAGTTCCGGGATCATCCGCCAGCTTTCGACGTATCGGGCTTCTTCGGCATCAGCGTGTTCCAGGTGGAGGCGGGCGGCGGTGGCTTGCCCTCGTCCGGGTTCCAGTGGCCGGTCTTCTTCAGGGCTTCCTCGACGTCCTTTGGCATATAAGTCTCGTCATGCTTGGCCAGTACTTCCGAGGCACGGAAGCTGCCGTCCGCGGCCATGCTGCCGAGCGCGACCACGCCCTGCCCCTCGCGGAACAGATCCGGCAGGATGCCGGTGTAATTGACCGTCACCGTGCCGGCGCCGTCGGTCACGCGAAAGCGTGCGGTGGGATGGCCGTTGTCGTTCACCCGCTCCACGCTGCCTCTCTCCACCAGCCCGCCGAGGCGGAACGTGCGTCCGACCGCCGGAGCCTTGCTGGCGATCTCCGATGGCGGGATGAAGAACACCAGCGTGTCGCGGAAGGCCATCAGCGCCAGCGCGGTGGCGCTGCCGAGGCCGAGCCCGCAGGCGACGAGGATCCACAGACGGCGGCGCTTGCGGGTCATTTCTGCCGCCTCGTGTCGATCGCTGCCAGCCGGCGTGTCGCGCGGCGCGAGCGCAGCCAGGCATCGATGGAATAGGCGGCAGGAACCAGGACACCCAACGCATAGACCGCAATGATATAGGGCAGGTGGGTCATGTCTGACGCTCCGCCCGCGCACTGAGCAGGCCGCGTATGCGCCGTTCCATGACCGCGCTGCGGGTGCGGGTCAGCACGATCGCGGCGAAGATGAAGATGTAGCCGAAGCCGGCCACGGCCAGTGGCCAGAACATGTCTATGTGCATGGTCGGTGCGCCGGTCAGGCCGATGCTGGCCGGCTGGTGCAGGGTATTCCACCAATCCACCGAGAACTTGATGATCGGCAGGTTCACCACGCCGATCAACGCCAGGATGGCGCCGGCGCGATAGCCGCGGGTCGGGTCGTCGAAGGCGCGCACCAGCGCGACGTGGCCCAGATACAGGAAGAACAGCACCAGCACGGAGGTCAGCCGCGCGTCCCACACCCACCAGGCGCCCCACATCGGCTTGCCCCAGATGCTGCCGCTGGCCAGACACAGCGCGGTGAACCCGGCCCCTACCGTGGAAATCTCGGCCGCGGCCAAGTCCGCCAGCGGATGCCGCCACACCAGCGATAGCAGCGAGCAGACCGCGAGGCCGAAATAACCGCCGCTGGCCAGCCAGGCGGACGGCACGTGCACATACATCATTCGCACCGCGTCGCCCTGCTGCCAGTCGGCCGGCGCCAGGAACAACCCGGCGCCGAAGCCGATCGCGGTCAGCACCGCTCCGATTATGGCTACCCATGGCAGTGCCACGCCGGAGATCCGCAGGAAGCGGCCGGGATTGGCAAAGCGATGCAGGCTGCGGCCGGGTTGGCTCGGGCCAGGGGGGCGGGGCGTAACGACAGGTGTGGTGTCCACAAAGCGATCCTAGACCAAGGCAGGCGGCGTTTGAAGGCGCGACGAGTTGTCCTTAAGGTGGCGTGGCGCGCGAACGCGGCAACCTGGCGTCATCTCGCGATAGACGTATTGATTCAGGACAATGACGATTCTTCTGGAAACCGCATGCCCAACCACTGGCTGGTAAAATCCGAACCCGACGCCTTCAGCTGGGACCAGCAGGTGTTCAATGTCATCGAGCCCTGGACCGGCGTGCGCAACCACATGGCGAAGAATAATTTGAAGGCCATGAAAAAGGGCGATCTCGTGTTCTTCTATCACTCCAATGTGGGCAAGGAGATCGTCGGCGTCGTCGAAGTGGCGAACGAGGCCTATCCGGATCCAACCGCCGAGAGCGGGGACTGGGTGTGCGTGGACATGCGGGTGGTGGGGCCGATGCCGACACCGGTCACGCTTGCCGCGATCAAGGCGGAGCCGATGCTGGCGGATGTGGCCCTGGTACGAATGTCTCGCCTGTCCGTCATGCCGATCGCGCCGGAGCACTGGAAGATCCTTGCCAAGATGGGCGGATGGAAGCGGTAGATCAGCCGGGCCTGTTGCCGCCGCGCCTGCGCCGGCTCTGCCGGCTCGAGGATATCCCCGATCCCGGCGCAAAGGGGTTCCCGCCGGCCCCGGGCGGTTTTACCGGTCTGTTTGCCGTGCGCCAGGGCCAGGAAATCCGGGTGTATGTAAATGCATGTCCGCATATCGGCATATCGCTGGACTGGATGCCGGACCGTTTTCTCTCGGTGGACGGGCAATTCATTATTTGCTCGACACACGGCGCCGAGTTCCGGCTGATGGACGGATATTGCGTGCGCGGCCCTTGCCAGGGCGATCGGTTGGAGCCTGTTATGATCCAGATCAAAGACGGCGACGTGCTGGTGGCTGAAGACGCGGGTCTGTAACGTAATCTGCATCCGCATCGGCCTGCTGGCTGGCAGACTGGCCATCCTGGCGGGCCGACCATATACCGGCCGTTAATATACCGATCGATAAGACTGGGAAGGAAGAAACCGATGTCCGATCACCACCACGCCCCTCCGGGGCAACTTTTTCCGGTCAAGGCCGATTTTGCCGCGCGTGCGCATGTTGATGCCGCAGGCTATCAGGCGATGTTCGAACGCGCCGGGCGCGATCCCAACAATTTCTGGGCCGAGCAGGCGGAGCGCGTCTCCTGGATCCAGCGGCCGACGAAGATCAAGAACACCAGCTTTTCCGGCGACGTATCGATCAAATGGTTCGAGGACGGCACGCTGAACGCGTCCGCCACGTGCCTGGACCGGCATCTGCCCGACCGGGCCGACCAGGTGGCGATCATCTGGGAAAGCGACGACCCGAATGTCAGCGAGAAGGTAACCTACCGGGATCTGCATGAGCGGGTCTGCCGCCTTGCCAACGCCATGAAGTCGCTCGGCGCCAAGAAGGGCGACCGAGTGACGATCTACCTGCCGATGGTGGTGGAAGCCGCCGTCGCCATGCTCGCCTGCGCCCGCATCGGCGCGATCCATTCGGTCGTTTTCGGCGGCTTCTCTCCCGACAGCCTGGCCAACCGGCTGCAGGATTGCGGCTCCGCGCTGCTGATCACCGCCGACGAGGGCCGTCGCGGCGGGCGCAAGGTGCCGCTGAAGGCCAATGCCGACGAGGCGCTGAAATCCTGCCCGGACGTGAAGAACGTGATCGTTGTGGCCGTGACCGGCGCGGCGACTCCGATGCAGCCAGGGCGCGACCATGACTATGCGGCGCTGACCAAGGCGGCCTCGCCGGTTTGCCCGCCGGAGGTCATGAACGCGGAAGACCCGTTGTTCATCCTCTACACGTCCGGCAGCACCGGCAAGCCGAAGGGCGTGCTGCACACCACCGGTGGCTACATGGTCTGGGCCAGCTTCACCCATGAGATCGTCTTCGACTATCACCCTGGCGAGATCTACTGGTGCACCGCCGACGTGGGCTGGGTGACCGGGCACACCTATATTCTGTATGGACCGCTGGCGAACGGTGCCACCACGCTGATGTTCGAGGGCGTGCCGAACTACCCGGACAGCTCGCGCTTTTGGCAGGTGGTCGACAAGCACCAGGTGAACATCTTCTACACGGCGCCGACCGCCATCCGGGCACTGATGCGCGATGGCGAGGGCCCGGTGCTGAAAACCTCCCGCGCGTCCCTGCGTGTGCTTGGCAGCGTCGGTGAACCGATCAACCCGGAAGCCTGGCTATGGTATGACCGTGTGGTGGGCGAGCATCGTTGCCCGATCGTGGATACCTGGTGGCAGACCGAGACCGGCGGCATCCTGATCAGCCCGCTGCCTGGCGCCACCGTCCTGAAGCCGGGCTCCGCCACACGTCCGTTGCCGGGCGTGAAGCCGGTCATCGTGGACGCCGAAGGCCACGAACTGCACGGCGCGACGGAAGGCAATCTGTGCCTGGCCGATTCCTGGCCGGGTATGATGCGCACCGTCTACGGCGACCATGAGCGCTTCGTGCAGACCTATTTCTCGACTTTCCCCGGACTGTATTTCACCGGCGACGGCGCAAGGCGGGACGAGGATGGCTATTACTGGATCACCGGGCGCGTCGATGACGTGATCAACGTGTCCGGGCACCGGATGGGCACCGCGGAGGTGGAAAGCGCGCTGGTTTCCCACCCGAAGGTGGCCGAGGCGGCGGTTGTGGGTTTCCCGCACGACCTGAAGGGCCAGGGCATTTACGCCTATGTCACCCTGAATGCCGGCGAGGAGCCGAGCGAGGCCCTGCGCAAGGAACTCGTGGCGCATGTTCGCCAGGAGATCGGGCCGATCGCCTCTCCGGATGCGATCCAGTGGGCGCCCGGCCTGCCGAA
>CAINEA010000012.1 GCA_903847525.1 uncultured Acetobacteraceae bacterium
GCCAGCGCCAGCGCATCGCCATTGCCCGAGCGTTCCTGAAGGATGCGCCGACCCTGGTGCTGGACGAGGCCACCTCGCATCTGGACGCCATCAGCGAAGCGCAGATACGCGCCTCGCTGGAAGCGCTGATGCACGAGCGCACCACGATCGTGATCGCCCATCGCCTGTCCACCATCCGTGCCGCGGACCTGATCCTGGTGCTGGCCGGCGGCCAGGTGATCGAAGGTGGCACCCACGCCGACCTGCTCGCCCGGCGCGGCCCCTACGCTCGGCTGGTCGAACGCCAGGTCGCCGGCGCCCGCGCAATCTGATCCAGCTACCGCACTCCGCTCGGCCACAGCACGACGCGAACCGTCTGCAGCAGGATCACGAAGTCGAACAGGATGGAGAAATTCTTCACGTAATACAGATCGTAGCTCAGCTTTGACCGCGCATCGTTCACCGACGCGCCGTAGGGATAGTTGATCTGCGCCCAGCCGGTCAGCCCGGCCTTCACCATGTGCCGCTCGTTGTAGAGTGGGATCTCCTTCGCCAGTTCGGCCACGAACTGCGGCCGTTCCGGGCGCGGCCCGACGAACGACATATCCCCCTTCAGCACATTGAACAGCTGCGGCAATTCGTCGATCCGCGTGCGCCGCAGGAAATTGCCCACACGGGTGATCCGGT
The DNA here is from genome assembly GCA_903847525.1 of uncultured Acetobacteraceae bacterium. Taxonomy (GTDB): domain Bacteria; phylum Pseudomonadota; class Alphaproteobacteria; order Acetobacterales; family Acetobacteraceae; genus PALSA-911. The sequence continues at coordinate 667 of CAINEA010000012.1, forward strand.
TATCCTGCTTCATCGCCCACACGGCGCCGCTCGCCTCGGCGTCCACGCGCATCGAGCGCAGCTTCATGATCTCGAAATGCCGGTTGTTCTGGGTCACCCGCGTCTGACGGTAGAACACCCCGCCCGGTCCCTCCCAGCGGATCGCGATCATCGCCGCCAGCAGCAACGGCGCCGCCGGTATCAGCACCACCGTGGCCGCGAACAGGTCGAACAGCCGCTTCAGGAACCGGTCCAGCACGCCGAAATAGAAGCCGTCGGAATACAGGATCCAGCCTAGATCCATACGCTTGAGATCGACCCGGCGGATCTCCTTCTCGACGAAACTCAGGTACTGCGACACCGGATACCCGGCCTTCTTGCATTCCAGCAATGGCAGAAGATCCATGCCGCGCCGCTCGTCAGGCGCCACAACGATCTCATCGGCGCGGGACAATTTGGCTGCCATCAGCACGCCAATATCCGCCGCCCGAATGATCCGCACATCCGCATCATCGGCCAGCCTGGGGTCGAGTTCGGAGGAAGCAGGGTCGTAATAGCAGGAAACATCGTAGTGCAGGTTGCTGCCTTCCCGGCCCAGCATCCACACCAGGTCCCAGGCCCGTTGTCCCGCACCCAGCACCAGCAGATGCCGGCGCAGCCAACGCCGCCGCAGCAGCACGTAAACCACCAGCCGCGCCACAAATGCGCATCCAGTGAAACACAATCCGGCCAGCGCCAGTGTCAACGCCTGATCGGTCGAGTTCAGCTGCCGAAACGCACCCGTTCCGAAATAGGGCAGCAGGTTGATCACGAGCAGCGCACCGATGATCCCCATGCCCACCACCAGCGGCACGCGGGAAGCCGATTTGCGCATATCCAGGATCGCTTCACGCCGGTACAGCCCCATCGCGTACAGCGCCAGCAGATCGGCGATCGGATAGACGATGCTCCAGGCATCGATCGGCTTGTGACCCAGGGAGATGCGGTGCGGCCAGCCGAACCGCAGCGTCAGCGGCCAAACCAGCACGACCAGCACCAGGTCCAACACGAAAAGCGCGGATCCGGCGGTGATCGTGGACAGTTTCAAAAGCTTCATATCGCCATCGATCCTAGGTGCCGGTTCACACCTCCTTCTTACCGAGTATTTCCAAATTATGCTGCCCCAGTTTGGGCGAGTCCGCCGTTGGATGCGGCCGCTGGCCATCGAAGGAGATCGGCAACCCCACCACCTGCATCCCGCTGCCCGGCAGCGTGCGCATCAGGTCCACCGCGGCGAGCTGCTCGGTCTTGGCCAGTTCGGCGATGTCGTTCACCGGCGCGCACGGCACCCCGACCGCGCCAAGGGCCGCCATCCAACGCTCCCGGCTGCCGCCCAGCAGCACCGGCCCCATCAGATCCACCAGCGCCTGGCGATTGACCGCCCGCTTGCGCCCGTCCTCGAAGCGCGGGTCGGCGGACCATTCTGGATGACCCAGCGCCGCCGCGCATTTCACGAACAGCCGGTCATTGCCGGCCGCGATGCAGATCGGCCGGTCGGCGGTCTCGAAGGTTTGGTATGGTACCAAGAGGTTGCTCGCGGTGCCGTGGCGCACCGGAACCTTGCCGGTGAGGTTGTAGTTGTTCAGCGCCCCGGACACCCAGCTCACCGCTGTCTCGAACAGCGACGTGTCGATCACGCAGCCCTTGCCGGTGACATGGCGCTGCTGCAACGCCGCCAGCGCGCCGATCACGCACCACATGCCGGTGGCGGCATCGTTGATCGCCGGCGCGCAGAAGGTCGGCGGGTCCTCCGGCCGTCCGGTCATCGTCATCACTGCGGCATAGGCCTGCAGCAACGGATCGAAACCGGGCGCGAGGCGGAGCGGCCCCTTGTAACCGAATGCCCAGATCGAGCAGTATATCAGCCGCGGATTGACCTCCAGCATCGCGTCCGGCCCGATCCCGAAATCTTCGACGATTCCCGGCCGCAGATTCTGGATCAGGATATCGGCGTCCTTCACCAGCACCTTCAACGCCGCCACATCGGCGGCATTTTTGATATCCAACGTAATGGACTTCTTGTTGCGGTTGTTCGCGTGGAACATCGCGCTGTCGCCCTCGACGAACGGAGGGCCCCATAGCCGCGCATCGTCGCCGCCATCCGGCTTTTCCACCTTGATGATTTCGGCACCCATGTCCGACAGGATCGCCCCTGCCAGCGGGCCAGCGTAAGCCTGGCCGATTTCAATGACCTTGATGCCGGCGAGCGGTGTGATCATGCGGTGTTATCTCCCCCTGGGTTGGAGGTGATTACACGCTGCTGCAGGCAGGGTCCGCAAGCCTATCGCCGGGTGGCCGGTTCGGGGCGCCTATCCCAAATGGTCGAGCCCGATATCCAGCACGGTGACGCTATGGGTCAGCCAGCCGATGGAAATCAAATCCACGCCCGATGCCGCCACCGCGGGTGCCGTGGCCGGCGTAATCCGTCCGGACGCCTCGGTGATCGCCCGTCCGCCGACCATCGCCACGGCCTCGCGCAGCATGTCCGGCCCCATATTGTCCAGCAGCACCGCGTCTACGCCCAGGCTCAGCGCTTCCTCCAATTGAGCCAGCGTATCCACCTCCAGTTCGATTTTCACCAGATGCCCGACGCCGGCCCGGGCGCGCTCCACCGCCGGGCGCACGCCGCCGGCGATGGCGACATGGTTGTCCTTGATCAGCACCGCGTCATCCAGGCCGAAGCGGTGATTGGACCCGCCGCCGACCCGCAGCGCGTATTTCTGGGCCGCACGCAGCCCCGGCATCGTCTTGCGGGTGCAGCAGATGCGCGCCTTATGGCCGGCAATTGCATCCACGATCGAGCGCGTGGTGGAGGCGATGCCGCTCATGTGGCTCATGAAGTTCAGCGCCACCCGTTCCGCCGTCAGGATGCCCCGCGCCGGGCCGCTGATCCCGGCGATCACGTCGCCCGGAGTGAGGCGCGAGCCGTCCGGCAGCCCGACCTTGAAGTGGATATCCGGATCGAGCAGCCGGAACGCCGTCAGCGCGAAATCCAGCCCGGCGACCACGCCGGGTTGGCGCGCCACCAGCGCCACGTCGGTGCGCGCATCCGCCGGCACGATGGCATCCGTGGTCAGGTCGCCGGCACGGCCCAGGTCTTCCAGCAATGCGGCGCGCACCAGCGGCTCGATCATGATGGCGGGCAGGGGAGGGACCGTCGCTTCCTTCATCTCCGCTGTGAAGACGGGCTTGTTCATAACGGTCATGGCTCAGACCGCCAGCATGCGTTCGACGGCCCGGCGCGCCCTTCCGGCGATGGCGGGATCGATGGTCACCTCGTGCGTCATCGTTTCCAACGCCTCGCGGATATTGGGCAAGGTGATCCGCTTCATGTGCGGGCACAAATTGCACGGCTTGATGAATTCGACGCGCGGGTGATGCACGGAGATGTTGTCGGCCATCGAGCACTCGGTCACCAGCACCACCCGCGCCGGCTGCTCGCGCCCGACATAGGCGGACATGTCGGCGGTGGAGCCGGCGTAGTCGGCCTCTGCGACCACCGCGGGCGGGCATTCCGGATGCGCCAGCACGACGATGCCGGGATAGTCGCGGCGTACCTGCTGGATGTCGTGCGCGGTGAAGCGCTCATGCACCTCGCAATGCCCGGCCCAGGTGATGATCTTCACCTTCGTCTGCTTCGCGATGTTCTGCGCCAGATATTCGTCCGGCAGCATGATCACCCGGTCCACGCCCAACGATTCGACCACTTTCAGGGCGTTGCCGGATGTACAGCAAATATCGGACTCCGCCTTCACCGCAGCCGAGGTGTTCACGTAGGTCACCACCGGCACGCCGGGATAGCGCTGACGCAGCAGCCTGATGTCTTCCGCCGTGATCGACTCCGCCAGCGAGCATCCCGCCCGCAGGTCGGGGATAAGCACGGTCTTGGCCGGGTTCAGCAGCTTCGCGGTTTCGGCCATGAAATGCACACCGGCCAGCACGATCACGTCCGCGTCCACCTTCATCGCTTCCCGCGCCAGTGCCAGGCTATCGCCGGTGATGTCGGCTACGCAATGAAAAATCTCCGGCGTCTGGTAGTTATGCGCCAGGATCACCGCGTTGCGTTGCTGTTTCAGCGCTAGGATTGCCGCGATGTCATCGGCGAAGACCGGCCATTCCATCGGTGGGATGAACTTTTTGACCCGGTCATACAGCGGGGCAGTTCTGGCAAGGAGTTCCGTCGCGGACATGACAACCTCTGTGCTCGTTATGAGCATAATATGCGACTGCACGATGATCCGGTCAATATCCGCCATATGCTGTAAATGAGCATAAAAAATCGGCCGGCGCAGTCGATGTTGCGCCGGCCGATCCGATCAGGCGTTCGCTACAGAACGGCGGCGAGCTTGCTGCCGATCGGGCTGCCCAGCCCGGTGCAGGCATCCCAACCGCCCGACGCCGAGAAGCTGCCATTGTTGCCCTGGCGGACATCGTTCAGGGCGGTGGGGTTCATGTATAGTACCGGATTGATGAACCCGACCGGGCTGCCCTTCGTCGCGTTGATCCGGGCCACCAGCCCCGCCCAGAGCGGCGCCACTGCGCTGGTACCGCCGATTACCATGTCATGGCCATCGACCCGCACGTTGTAGCCGCTTTGCGGATCCGCATCGCCGGCGATGTCGGGCACCCCGCGTTTGGACAACGGCACCGGACCGCCATGGCTGTTGTTGACCTGCAAGCCCGCCTGCCAGCTCGGCAGGTCAAAGAACGTGCTGATGCCGCCCCCGCCCGCGCCGCCTTGCGCGCCGTCGTTCCACACCGCCTCGCTGAGGATCGAGGTAGCGGCCGCCTGCACCCGGGTGCCCCCGCAGCCGGTGCAATGCGGGCTGGAAGCGGGGAAGTCGGCATGGTCATTGCCGTCATTCACGCCATCGCTCGAACCGCCGTCGCCAGAGGCGGCCAGCACGGTAATGCCCATCGTCGCGGCTGCCTGGAAGGCGCTGTCAAACGCGGTCATTGCCTGTTGGGTCCAGGATGATTCCGGTCCGCCCCAGCTGATCGAGATCACCGATGGCCGGTTCACGGTGTCGTGCGCGGCCGTGGTGATCGCGTCCAGGAAGCCCGCATCGGTGTTCGGCGCGAAATAGACCACGATATGTGCGCCGGGCGCGATCGCGCCGGCCACTTCGATGTCCAGCATCACCTCGCCGTCCGGTCCGTTCGGATCCCCGGTGGGATGGTTGCGGCCGTGGTCCACCGAAACCGCGGTCACCTTGGGGGGCGCCATGCCGAGGTGATGGAAATACGCATTGATGTCGGCCAGACGATAGCCGCCACCGAGTTCGATGATGCCGATGCACTCGCCTTTCCCATTGCCGGCCGGGAAATCGTACAGCGTCGCGAGTTGGGTCGGCGCGAACGAGGTCGCGGCCGAGGCGGCGGCCCCGGCGTGCCAGTTCACGTTGCCGGGCGCCTGGCGGCTGCGAAAATGAGGCCTGGCGATCGGGCGGTTATCGAGCCCAAGCACCACTTCAACCTTGCCGGCCAATTCTTCCGGCAGGTTCACCGGCCCGGTCCGTCCACGATATGATCCGCCGTGATACTCGAATTGCTGCAGATCGACGCCGAACGCCGTGTTGAACTGGGCGACGGTTCCGGAAAGGATCACGGTTCGCCGCCCGGCGTTCTCCTGCACGACGGCCAGGCCGTGCGCCGCGGCGAAAGTCTTCACCGCCGCGATATCGCCGGGTTCCGCCCCGTGCTGGGCGGCGAAATCCTCCCGGCGGACATGGGCGACGTTGCGTTCGCCGGTAGCGATTTTGTTGAGATGCGCCTTCATTTGGTCAGTCCCGCGACGGCGAACCAGCATCGTGACCTCAAGGCGCTCCGTGGGATCCGCCTTGCCTGCCGATTTCGCGCCGAACAGCGGTTGGCGTTCGCTGCCGGATAATGGCATTTTGGCCATGGTCAGGGTTTCCTTCCGAGGGGTGTTTATCTTGGTTTTCAGGCTTCCTTCAACTTGGGGCACGAGGCTCGCGCGAACCGCAGGTGCCACGCGATCTCGCTGATCGTGTCGAGTGGTCAAGCCACACTCTGGATACAACACCGCCCAGGCCGGCGAATGTGAGCCGTTTCACACCGCCCCTTCAAGAAATGGTGATCAATCGAACAACCGCCCGTGGGCGGTTAGGCGCCCCGCGACAGCGGAAGTTTGGTGCCGGCGATGGCGCGCTCAACCTGCACCTCGCGGCGGAAACGGAACAACTTGGCCGGGCGCCCGCCGGTCTCCGCGGTGGTTTCGCCAGTCTCTTCCACCAGTTCCTGCTGGTCGATCAGCCGGCGGAAATTCTGCTTGTGCAACCGCATCCCCGCCAGTGCCTCCACCGCCCGTTGCAAATGCAACAAAGTGAAATGCGGCGGCATTAGCTCGAACACCACCGGGCGATACTTGATCTTGGCCCGCAGCCGGGCGACCGCCGTTGCCAATATGCGCCGGTGATCGTGCAGCATCGGTTCACCGGGTACCGGCATCGACGCATCGATACCGAATGCGGAGGCCTCGGCCACCAGTTCCGCCTCATAGAGCAGCTCATAGCGCTGCAGCACCAGTTCCTCGTTCCAGGGTCGGCCGTTCAAGCCGAAATTCACATCCGCCCGGTGGCGCCGGTGTCGCCGTGTCGCGGTGTCGTCGGCCGTGTCTACCCAGCGGTGCAGGCAAGGCCCGATCCGGTTGGACACGATCGCCGCACCTTCGTCGCGATGGTCCTCCCAGGGGAAATACCCGTACCATCCCTCCCAGCTCACCGCTTCCGGCGGATCCGAGCGGGCTTCCCGGGTCAGGCCCAGATAAGAGATGGCGATCACCTGCCGCTCCACCCCGTCCGCCGTGCGGTCACGGTCCGCGAAGGTATAGAGCTGCTCGAGATAGCCGAGATGATGATGCGTCTGCTCTTCCACCCAATGGCGTACGCCCTCCTGCAGGGAGCGGTGCGTACCGGCGAATGGTCCGGATGGCAGGCTTTTGCCGCCCTGGATGGTCAAGATACGCGGCACGCCATCGGTGACCGCTACAACCACCGCGATCAGTTCCGCCGTGAGTGCCGCCGGGTGCGAAGGCGCTTGCCGCATGCCTCAGGCAGCTTTCACGCCCAGCCGGCCGGACATTTCCTGAATGAACTGCCAGGCGACCCGGCCGGACCGGCCGCCCCGCGTGACGGACCATTCGATCGCGGCGGCATGTAAATCCTCCTGGCTGATCGGCAGGCGCAGGCTCTGCGCATAGCCGTCGATCATTGCGAAGAACGTGGGCTGGTCGCAGTTGTGAAAGCCGATCCAAAGCCCGAAGCGGTCCGACAGCGATATCTTCTCGTGCACCGACTCGTCCGGATTGATCGCGGTGGAACGCTCGTTCTCCACCATGTCCCGCGGCATCAGGTGGCGCCGGTTGGACGTGGCATAGAACAGCACATTGTCCGGCCTACCTTCGATACCGCCATCCAGCACCGATTTCAGCGCCTTGTAGTCGGCGTCCTCCTTCTCGAACGACAGGTCGTCACACAAGATCAGGCAACGGCGGCACTCGCCGCGCAGCATGTTCAACAGGTCGGGAAGAGTGCGGATGTCCTCTCGATGGATCTCAATCAGCGCCAGGCTGCCGGGCAGTTCGGTATTCGCCACAGCGTGCGCGGCTTTCACCAGCGACGACTTGCCCATCCCGCGCGAGCCCCACAGCATCGCGTTGTTGGCCGGCAGCCCGCGGGCAAAGCGCAGCGTGTTCTCCAGCAGGATCTGCTTTTGCCGCTCCACCCCCTGCAGCAGGCCGATATCGACGCGCGAGACCTTGTTCACCGGCGCCAGATGCGCCGGGCTCGGATGCCACACGAAGGCGTCCGCGCCCGCGAGGTCCAATTGCGGCGTGGGCGGCGGGGCCAGCCGCTCCAGCGCCTCGGCAATGCGGGTGACGAGGTCGATCATCGGCTGGTTCATTGTGTTTAGGTCTCTTGGGGCATAGGGGAAATCGGAGAAACTTGACGGGAAGGGAGCGGAAACTATGGTCCGCGCCGGATAACCGCAACCAGGATCGCGCCGCCAAGCCCGCGCAATCCGTTCAGGAATGAAAAAATGCTGATCTCTACCGCCTATGCCCAGGATCTGACGGCCATGATGGGCGGGGCGACGCAGTTTCTGCCGCTGGTCCTGATCTTCGGTGTCTTCTACTTCCTGCTGATCCGCCCGCAGCAGCAGCGCGCCAAGGAAATGAAGGCCATGCTGCTCGCCCTAAAGCGCGGCGACCGCGTGGTAACCGGCGGCGGCATCCTGGGAACCGTCCAGAAGGTCAAGGAAGGCTCGAACGAGGTCGAGGTCGAACTAGCCCCGAACCTGCGCGTGACCGTGCTGCGCGACACCATCAGCTCCGTGCTGAAGCCGACAGCCGCGAATGACTCCAAGCCAGCTTGAGGCGAGCCGATAGAAGGAAGAAAGGCCAGGGGCTCTGCCACTGACCCCTGCCAAAGGCAAGCATTTGGAATCCATCCATTTGTTTGGTCGTGAAAAGGGGGGCTACCGAAACCTTTCAAGGTCCCGGTAGCCCCCCTTTTCATGATCAAACCAGTACCGGGTTCTAAGGGCTTGCC
>CAINEA010000013.1 GCA_903847525.1 uncultured Acetobacteraceae bacterium
CAGGAAAACCAGAACATCGAGCACCAGATGCGCATCCACGCGCGCGTGGATGAGATCGTGAAGGACAAGGCGACCGCCGAGGCGCTGAAGCCCTGGTACATGCATCGCTGCAAGCGCCCCTGCTACGACGACGAGTATCTGCCGGCGTTCAACCTGCCGAACGTCCATCTGGTGGATACCGACGGCCGCGGCGTGACCGAGATCAACGAGCGGGGCGTGGTGTTCGAGGGTCGGGAATATCCGGTGGACGTGCTGATCTATGCCACCGGGTTCGAAGTGCAAGTGACCGGCATCTACAACGATATCCGCGGCGAGAACGGGCTGGGGCTGAACGAGAAATATGCCGAGGGCATGCGCACCGTGCTGGGCATCCACTCCGCGGGCTTTCCGAACCTGTTCATCATGGGCGGCTATCAGGCGTCGTTTCAGTTCAACCTGACCTTCATGCTGCAGACCCAGGGCGCGCACATCGCCGAATGCGTCAAATATGTGCGCGATAACGGCTACACAACGATCGATGCGACGCCGGACACCGAGCAATGGTGGGTGGACGAGGTGATCAAGCACCGCGGCAAGACCAACCGGAACAAGGAATGCACGCCGGGCTATTATAACTTCGAGGGTGAATCGAACCGCCGCCAGGATGGAAACTACAATGGCGGGTTCTCGCAATACTTCGCGCACATGACCGAGGTGGAACAGGCGATGGGCCAGCATTTCCGCTTCGGCTGAATTCGGCTTTCGCTGCGGCGATCTGGACCCTGCGGCAGAAAGTTTCTGCCGCAGGGTTTTTTATGCGCGTGTATTACCGCTCGGCGATCAGGCAGGCGTAGTTCTGCGCAGCGGTCGGCGTTTCGGTGTTGAGTTCATAGGTCGCGAGCAAACTGGGGCTGGCAAAACCGGCCCGGCGGAGGAGTTCCAGGTGCCTGGCGATTTCGAACCGGCCCGGCTCGTAGTCCCAGGTCGTGCCGTCCGGCTTGATAAAGTCGCCATTGATCAGCAGGCCGCCCTGCGGGAGCGTTTCGTAACACCTTGCATAGACGTCGGCGACGGCCTGCGGGCTGCCGAGATCGTGCAGCGCCCAGGTCGAGATGATCGCACCGGGCTGTCTGGCAAGGCGCGCGGGCCAGGCAGGGTCGGTCAGATCGGCTCTGGTCAGCGTGACCCTCGGCATAGAAGGGCCGACGGTCTTCCTGGCGACCTCGAAGAACACCTCGGAAAAGTCGAGGCCTTCATAGGTTATCGATGCATTGCGCTCCAGAATATGCCGGGCCATGTAGCCTGGGCCGAGACCCAATTCCAGCACGTGCGGGTTGGGCAGGCCCGATCTGGATATCTGCTCCAGGATAAGGTCGAACAAAGCGATACGCGGGGCTGTCGGTACAAAGCGGTCCGCCCAGCCCTGGACGAAGGCGGCATCGTGGAATTCGTGCTGGGCGCCGACAAATTTGTTCATGGTGACTCCTCGGTTGTACGATCGAAATCGTTGCGCCACGATCGGCACCTTGGTTCCGCACGACGCTACGCTTCAGGCAGGGGGACGATACCACGATCTTCAACATGCAGCGTCGGGGGTGGTGCTGGCTTTCCCGTCGAGTTGCGCTAGGCTCGAGCAAAATTCAGGGAGAACGCAACATGCAGCTCGGCGCTTCACTGCCGGTCGCCGATATCGGCACCGGCCCTGTCGTTCTGCGCGACTATGCGCAGGCGGCGGAGGGTCTTGGCTTTTCCTATCTGCTGTCGCCAGATCACGTGCTGGGCGCCAATCCGGCGGCCGATCATAGCGGCAAACGGGTCGGCACCACGGAGAATGCCTATCACGATCCGTTCGTGCTGTTCGGTTTCCTGTCGGGCTGCACGCAGAAGATCGGCTTTGCCGCCGGGGTGCTGATCCTGGCGCAGCGGCAGGCGGCTTTGGTGGCCAAGCAGGCGGCTTGCCTGGATGAACTGTCGGGCGGGCGGTTTCGCCTGGGCATCGGCGTGGGCTGGAACGAGATCGAGTTCATCGGGCTGAACGAGACGTTCTCCAATCGCGGCAAGCGGTCGGAGGAGCAGGTACGGGTGATGCAGGCGCTGTGGGCGCTGCCGCATGTGACCTTCAAGGGCGAGTTCCATACGCTGGACGACGCCGGGATCAATCCGCGGCCGGCTTCCGGGCGGGTGCCGATCTGGTTCGGTGGCCATGCGGAGGCGACGTTCCGGCGCACCGCCGCCTACGGCGATGGTTTCATGCCGCTCGCCTATCCTGCCGGGGACAAGGCATTGGCGGCGTTCGACAAGCTGCGCGGCATGATCCGCGCCGCCGGGCGCAGGCCGGAGGATGTGGGTATCGAGGTCTGGGTGTCACCGGGAATCGGCACCGAGGCCGACTGGCGGCGGGAGGTGAGTTTCTGGAAAGCGGCAGGGGTGACGCATATCACCGCCCATACCAGCTATGTCAGCGGCCACCACGCACGCATCGCCGGACGCAGTGCCGCCGAGCATCTGGATGCGATCACCCGCTACCGCGCGGCGGTAGCGGATCTTTTGTGACCGGTCGCGGTTAGCGGCGGAAGTCCGCGCCTTTGCGCTCCACGGTGCGGACCACGCCCTGCCATTCCATCAGGCCGTATTCCGCGGTGGAGCGGCGCTTCTGCATCCGCTCCGCGGCCTTCTGGATGACATAGGGCTCGATCGGCACCGGGGGTTCGTCGAGATTGCGGGCGATGAGTTCGAGCTCGCAGGCGCGCTCGAGCATGTACATGCGCATGAAGGCGCCCTGCACGGTCGGGCCGAGGGTGAGCAGGCCGTGGTTCAGCAGCACGACGCAGCTGCCATGGTCGCAGGTGCGGCCGAGGGCGTCACATTCCTCCTGCGACGCGGGCACGCCGTATTCGTGATAGGCGACGTCGTCGAAGATCTGCAGGGCGTCCTGGCTGATCGGGCGGAGGCCGTTGCGCAACAGCGACAGGCCGGCGCCGGCGCGGGTATGGGTGTGCATGACGACATTGGCATCCGGGCGGGCCTTGTAGACGCCGCTGTGGATGATGAAACCGGCGTTGTTAAACTTGCCGGCATCGCCGATCACGTTGCCGTCAAGATCCATCTTGACCAGGCTCGAGGCGGTGATCTCGTCGAACATCTCGCCGTAGCGGTTGATCAGGAAATGGTTGGGCTGATCGGGAATGCGGGCCGACATGTGGGTGTTGATGAGGTCGGTCCAGCCGAGGTGCTCGGTGACGTGGTAGAGGGCCGCGAGGTCGCAGCGGGTCTGCCACTCGGCGTCGGTCATTTCTGTCTTAGGTTGTTTCAGCGCGGCTGACATTTGTGTCTTCCCTATTTTGCTTCTGGACTTTCGTAGGCTGGCCAGGCGATCGGCAGGATTATATCGACAGGATTATCCTGGGCGAAACAGGCGCAGTCTGCAACAAAGCGGCCCGATCAGCGTGCGAGGCCAGGGGTTCCGGGGGCCACGGCGTAGAAGTTCATCGTCAGGCAGACGGCGGTATAATAGCCCATCAGAAGGATCATGTCGGTGATGCCGACATGGCCCAGCGCGTCCACGGCGCGGTCGTACAGGGCTTGCGGAATAAGCCGGACGGAGGCGAGCGCGGTGGCGACTTCATAGACCAGCTGCTCGCGCGTATCCGGAAAGCTTGTAGGGAGGCCGGCAACGATGTCGGCGATCGCCGCATCGGGCAGGCCGACTTCCTTGCCGCGCTTTTCGTGCGCGGTGGTGGGGTAGGCGGAACGCCATTGGCTGTTGATGACGAGGACCGCGATCTCGCGTTCACGTTCCGAAAGCGAGGATTGGCCGGGGGCGAAGTGCAATCCCAACGGGTTGGCGGCCTGTGCCAGCTTGGGGCTGTGCATCCACACCTTGTAAGGGCCGGGCACCCGTCCGCGCGGGCCATCGACGAGATGGCGGTAGCCCGCGAGTTGGTCGGGCGTCATCTTATCGACGGGAATTTCCGGGTAGCGTCCGAAGGTTGGAGCGTCGGTCATGCTTGCACTCTCCTGTTGGATCGATCCGATCGACGACGGAATGCCGCGACGGTGCCGAACACGATGCAAGCCGGTTCTCCAGCTGGAAACAATAGGCGGCTTTGACTGTCCATGACGCCGTGGGGCGCCCGATCCGTTTTCTGATGAATCGGCGCCGGATTTAAGTTACGATGCGCTGCGCCGCTGGATCGGCCCGCCACTGGAGGTTTGCTTTCGGGGCCTGGCGTTCTGCGCCTTCGATACAATCCAAGAACACGACGGCCGACAAACGCGGCCGCGACAGGGAGGCTAAGCGATGACGTCCACACGCGCCTTGACGCGCCGGCACGCATTTCTTGCTGGCGCCGGCTCCTTGCTTGTTCCATCTTTTGCCGCGCGCGCGGCCGAAGCGACACGCGGTGTCAGTGACACCGAGATTATCATCGGCATGATGACGGATCTGTCGGGCGTCACGGCGGTGCAGGGCAGCAATGCCGCGAATTCAATCCGTATGGCATTCGAGGATATTAACGAGAAAGGCGGTATCCACGGCCGCAAGATCAA
>CAINEA010000014.1 GCA_903847525.1 uncultured Acetobacteraceae bacterium
ACGAAGCTGTTGATAGGCTTCGGCATGCCCCCTTTCCCAACAAACCCCTCCATGGGGTTGAGGGGACGAGTCCCCTCACGGGTGCAGGGCAGCGCCCTGCCGGGGTCTGGGGCGGAGCCCCAGCCTTCCTTCCTGCCCGCCCCACCGCAAGCACCATGGCCATCATTCGTCGCGGCGGGGGCGGGCGAGGAGGCCGGCCATGAGGTCGGACAGGGATGCGCGGTTGGTTACCAGCGCAGCGACGGCCCGGCAGATGGGCATGTCCAGGTTTTTGGCTCGGGAGATCAAGGCCGGGGCGGTTGCGACGCCTTCGGTGACGCTGCTGCGGGCGGCGAGGATTTGTTCCAGGCTTTCGCCTTTGCCCAGGGCGTGGCCGAGAGAGAAGTTACGGCTGGAAGGACCGGTGCAGGTCAGCAGCAGGTCGCCGAGGCCGGACAGGCCCATGGCGGTTTCGGTTCGCCCGCCGAGTGCCAGGATCAGGCGGGAGAGTTCGGCAACGCCGCGTGTGATCAGCGCGGCGCGGGCGTTCTCACCAAGGCCCGCGCCCATCACGGCGCCGGCGGCGATGGCGATGACATTCTTGGCGGCGCCGCCGGCCTGCACGCCGATCGGGTCATCGTTGCCGTACAGGCGGAATTCCGGCGTCGCCAGCATTTGGGTCAGGTGCGCGCGAAGGGCGGGATCGGCGGTGGCGACGACGGAGGCGGCGGGAAGGCCGCGGGCGATCTCGCTGGCGAAGTTCGGGCCGCTGAGCACGGCGGTTGGCCGGCCGGGGAGGCATTCTGCCAGGATTTCCAGCGGCAGACGATGCGTGCCGGCCTCGACTCCCTTGGCGCAAACCAGCAGCGGCGGACCATCCGAAGGGAACGACGCGATAACCGCGCGCATGTGCTGGACCGGCACGACGAGCAGCATCGCATCGGCGCACGTGGGCAGCTCGGCGGTGACGGCGATCGCGTCGGGCAGGCGGATACCCGGCAGATGCGGATTTTCACGGCTGGCGGCGATGGTTGCGGCGCGGGCGGGGTCGCGCGCCCACAGCGTCACGTGATTGCCGGCGCGGGCGGCCTGGATCGCGAGTGCCGTACCCCAGGCGCCGGCGCCGATGACCGAGACCTTATTCATCGACCAGCCGCACCATCGAAATACCTTCCCCCGGTTCGTGGTTGCCGAGGCGGTTCAGCAGCGCCTGCAATATGGGCGGCGCGGCCTGTTCGAAGCCAAAGGGCGGATTGATCACCGCCAGCCCGCAGCCGTTCAGCCTCGCCGCGTCCAGCGGCTCGCGCAGCCAGAGTTCGGCCGCGACGACATCGCGGATGCCGCTTTCCGCCAGCGCGGTATGAAAGGCCCGCACCGGGGCACGATGCTTGATCGGATACCAGGCGGCGAACACCCCGGTGCGGAACCGGGACACGCCGGTTCGCAATCCGGCGGCCAGACGGCTGAACTCGGCCGGGTCCTCATAGGGCGGGTCGATCAATATCAGGCCACGCTTCTGGGCCGGCGGCAGCAGCGCGCCAAGCGTTTCCCAGGCATCGCGTCGATGCACCGCCACCTGCGCATCCCGGCCGAATTCAATTTTCAACGCGGCACAATCCTCGGGGTGAAGTTCGCAGCACGCCAGCCGGTCGTCGTCGCGCAGCAGGGCGCGAATCAGGGCGGGGGAGCCGGGATAGAGGCCCTGGGCCTGAACCTCGCCAACATAGTCGGCCAGTGCCTCGGGTGGGCCGTCCAACAGCCGGGCGATGCCCGCGCGCCATTCGCCGGTCCGCTCGGCCGGGCCGGACGATAGATCGTAGCGTCCGCAACCGGCATGGGTGTCGAGCACGAAGAGCGGCGCCGGCTTGCGCATCAGCGCGCGCAGCAGCCAGACCAGCAACGCGTGCTTCATGCAGTCGGCGAAATTGCCGGCGTGAAAGGCGTGCCGGTAGTTCATCCACCCGTCACCGGCG
Organism: uncultured Acetobacteraceae bacterium; assembly: GCA_903847525.1. Classification (GTDB taxonomy): domain Bacteria; phylum Pseudomonadota; class Alphaproteobacteria; order Acetobacterales; family Acetobacteraceae; genus PALSA-911. The sequence continues at coordinate 1,953 of CAINEA010000014.1, forward strand.
TTGGAACGACCGGCATATCCGACGCGTCCAGGGGCCAGCGCGGACGCGGCGCGAAATCGAGGCGATTGACCGAGCCAAGCCGCAGCCGCTCTATCCCCGCCCAGGCGACCATCACCGCATTGTCGGTGCACAGCCGCACCGGCGGCGCCACCAGCCGGTAGCCATTCTTCGCCGCGGCGGCGTCCAGCGCCGCCCGGATCGTTCCGTTCGCCGCCACGCCACCGGCGACGATCAGCAAATTGGACCGCGCGCCCATCATCCGCATGGCGTGCGATGCCCGGTCGGCCAGCACATCGGCGACGGCGCGTTGGAAGCTGGCGCAGATATCGGCAGCGACCGTGCCGAACAGCGCGCCGGCAGGCTGGCGCGCCACCTCCTGCGCCACGGCAGTCTTCAGGCCGGAGAACGAGAAATCGCAGCCGGCGCGGCCCATCAGGGGGCGCGGGAATGCGTACCGGGCCGGATCGCCGGAAGCGGCCAGCCGTTCCAGGGCCGGCCCGCCCGGCCAGGGCAGGCCCATGAGCTTGGCGACCTTGTCGAACGCTTCCCCGGCCGCATCGTCCAGCGTGCCGCCCAGGCGGCGATATTGGCCGACGCCCTCCACGGCCACGCATTGGCAATGCCCGCCCGAGATCAACAGCAACAGATAGGGGAACGGCACGCTTTGCGTGTCCACCAGACCGGGCAGCCGTGCCGTCAGCGCGTGCGCCTCCAGGTGATTGACCGCGATGTAGGGCAGGCGTTGCGCCAGGGCGATGCCCTTGGCCACGCCCGAACCCACGATCAGCCCGCCGATCAAACCTGGCCCGCCGCTGGCGGCCACGCCGCCAAGTTCGGCAAACCCCAGCCCCGCCTGGGACAGTCCCGCCTGCGCCATCACCCGGCGCACCAGGTCCGGCAGATGCGCCAGATGCGCGCGCGCGGCAATTTCCGGCACCACGCCACCAAACGGCGCGTGCTCGCTCTCCTGGCCCAGCACCGCCTCGGCCAGAATCCGCCCGTTCGCATCCAGCACCGCCGCGGCGGTTTCATCGCAGGAACTCTCGATACCGAGCACCGGCCCAAATGGAGGACCCGAAACAGGGCCGATCTGCATAGGGATCATCTTTCCTTTAAGCTGCGGCGGTAATAGGACAACCAGATGACCGTCGCACAGCCCCCTTCCGTGCCGCCATCGTCCGCTTCGTCACAGGCAGCGGTCCAGGTAAAGCCGCACAAGCGATCGTTGCCGTTGCGCGTCGGCACTCGCCGTTCACCGCTGGCGCTGGTGCAGACCCGCTTCTTCCTGGAAAGGCTGCGCCATTTCTGCCCGGTGCTGCGCACGCCGATTTTTGGCGACCAGGCGGTGTTCGAGGAACACGCGATCAATACCACCGGCGACATCGTACAGGACCGGACCTTGGCCGAGATCGGCGGCAAGGGCCTGTTCGCCAAGGAAATCCACGAGGCTCTGGCCGATGGACGGGTCGATTTCGCGGTGCATAGCCTGAAGGACCTGGAAACCGAACTGCCCGCCGGCATCGTCCTGGCCTGCACGCTGAAGCGGGAAGACGCGCGCGACGTGCTGATCCTCGGCCCGGCCTGCGGCGCCGACGCGCTGGACCCCCAAGCCCCCTACGCCGCGCTGCCGCGGAATGCCGTGATCGGCACCGCCTCCGTACGCCGCCAGGCGCAATTGCTGCACGCAAGGCCGGATCTCAGCTGCGTTACCATTCGCGGCAACGTGCAGACCCGGCTGTCGAAAGTGGCGGCCGGCGATTGCGCAGCCTCCCTGTTGGCGCTCGCTGGCCTGAAGCGCCTCGGGCTCGAGGACCGGGCCAGCCTTATCCTGGAGCCCGAAATCATGTTGCCCGCCGCCTGCCAGGGTATCGTCGGCGTCACCGTGCGGGCCGATGATCTGGCCCTGCTGGAGATGCTGTCGGGGATCGAGGACCCAGAGGCCAAGGCCGTCGCCACCGCAGAGCGGGCGCTGCTGGCGGAATTGGACGGCTCGTGCCGTACCCCGATCGGCGGCCATGCGCGGCTGCTGGCGGATGGAACCTTGTACTTGACCGGCCTGGTGGCGCGAGCGGACGGATCGTTCCTGCTCAGGCGCAGCCTGCAAGGCCCGGTGGCCGACGCGGCGCGCATCGGTGCGGAACTCGGCGCAAGTCTGCGCGCCGACAGTCCGCGCGACGTCTTCGCCTGACCGCCGCATGGCCGGGGATGGCGTGTCGGTAAAGGAGCGCCGGTCCGTGCTGATCACGCGTCCGGAACCCGGCGGGAGCGAGACCGCGGCGCGTATCCGGGCCTTGGGCCTGGAACCGGTGCTGGCGCCGCTGCTGGCGGTGCGGTTGCTCCGGGCCCGCCTACCCGAACCCGAAACCGTTCAGGCGATCCTGGCCACCAGCGGCAATGCGATCGCCGGGCTGCCACCCGCAAGCCGCATTGCTCCCCTGCTCGCCGTCGGCGATGCGACCGCTGAGCGGGCGCGCGCCGCCGGGTTCACACACGTGCAAAGCGCCAGCGGAAATGCTCTGGACCTCGCGACCCTGGCGCGCCGCCGGCTGAAGCCCGCCGCCGGGCCGCTGCTGCTGGCCTGCGGACGCGGCCATGGGCTCGAATTGGTCACCGCCCTGCGCGCCGAGGGCTTCCGGGTTTTACGCCGGACGGTTTATCGCACCGAACCCGCGCGATCCCTGCCCGAGCCGGCCTTGGCCGCATTGCATGCCCAAACGCTTCGGGCGGCGCTGTTTTTTTCCACCGAAACCGCGCGCCAGTTCGTCTCCCTGATCCGCCGCGCTGGTTTGAAGAATTCCGTTCACGGGGTGATCGCGTTGGCTATCAGCGCGCCCGCCGGCGTGGCATTATCATTGCTCCCGTGGGGCGATCTGCTCATCGCTGCCAGACCCAACCAGGACGAATTATTGGCCCTGCTGCAATGACAGAAACCTCGCCGCATCCATCGCCATCGCCCGAATCCCAACGGCCCGTTGCGGAGCGGGAAACCGTGCCGATCGCGCCTCCGGCCCGCTCGCTCGCGCTGCCCGTGCTGTATTTCATCGGTTTCGCCATCCTGGCCGGCGCGATCGCCTGGATGTGGCAGAATCCGCCGCAGGCGCCGGATAGCCAGGCCAGCGGGCTGCAGGAACGGCTGGACCGGGTCGAGGCCCGGCTGGCGCGGCTCGAAGCCCAGTCAATGCCCCGCCCGGCCCCGCTTGCCGGTGCGGCCCAAGCTCCGGCTCCCGCGTTCGATCCGGCGCCGCTGATCAAGCGCCTGGCGGCGCTGGAGGCACAGCCCGCCGTCGCACCTGCCCAGGCGCCTGTTCCAACACCCTCCATGCCGCCGCCGGACCTGGCCCCGCTCGAATCCCGGATCGCCACCCTGGAAGCGCGCCCGGCGACGCCCCCGGTCGATGCCGCGCTGACCCAGCGGATCGGGCGGATCGCCGCGATCCAGGCCGCTTCAGCCGCGCTGGAATCCGGGCACAGGCTCGGCAAGATCGCGGACGCGCCGCCCGCGCTGCAGCGTTTCGCCGATGCCGATCCGCCGACCGAGGCCAGCCTGCGGCTGGCCTTCCCGGCCGCGGCACAGGCCGCCCTGGTGGCAAGCCGGCCGATCGATCCAGAACTGCCGGCGCTGTCGCGCATCTGGGGCCGGCTGCAGGAACTGATCACCATCCGCCAGGGCGAACGCGTGCTGATCGGCGATCCCGCCGCCGGCGTGGTCGCAACGGCGAAACAGGCACTGGATGCCGGCGACCTCGCCGGCGCCGTCAGCGCCCTCGATCGCCTCAACCCGCCGGCGGCGCTGGCCATGTCCGGCTGGATCGCTTCCGCCAGGTCGCTGCTGGAAGCCCGCGCGGCGCTGGCCGACATGGCGGCCCGCGCCGCAACGGCAACGCGCGGCTGATGCGCCGGGTCTTTCACGTCCTGCTGCTCGGTGTCCTGGTCGTCGGCGTCGGCCTGATCCTGGCCGCCGTCCCCGGCCGGGTCGCGGCCGAGATCGGTTCCTGGTCGGTCGATTTCTCCACTCCGTTTGCGATCGTCGTGCTCCTGGTGCTGGCGCTGCTGACCCACCTGCTGCTCGGCCTCGTGCGCCTGCCCGGCCGCGTCGGTGGCCTGTTCACCCGCCGCTCCCGCCGCAAGGGCGACCTCGCCACCACCCGCGCCCTGGTCGCCCTGGCCGCCGCCGATCCCGCCAGCGCCCGCAAGGAGGCCGGACGGGCCCGCCGCCTGCTCGGCGATACCCCGCAGACCCTGCTGCTGTCCGCCGAAGCCGCGCGCCTGGCCGGACGCGAGGAGGATGCCACCGAAGCCCTGTCCGCCCTTGCCGGGCACGAACACGCCTCCTTCCTCGGCCTGCGCGGCCAGCTGCGCCAGGCCATCGCCAAATCCGACTGGCAAGCCGCCGGCGAACTCGCCGCCAAGGCCGAAGCCGCCTACCCCGGCGCCGCCTGGCTGCGCGAGGAACGCACCCGCCTCGCCATCCGCAATGACGACTGGGTCGGCGCGATGCGCATCGCCAATGACGGCGTGGCCAAGGCCGCCCTCGGCACCGCCGCCGCCGAAGCCGAAGCCGACCCCACCCGTGGCCTGGACCTTGCGCGCCAGGCCTGGGAATCAGATGCGTCCCTCGCACCCGCGGCCCTCGCCTATGCCCGCAAGCTGCACGCCTCCGGCGACGACCGCCGGGCCGAGCGCGTCATCGCCGACACCTGGGCGACCCGCCCGCATCCCGATCTGGCCGCGTTCGTCCTCGGTTCCGGCGGCCACCCACGGGACGTTCTCCGCTCCGCCGGCAAGCTGGCCGCGACCAATCCGGACAACGCGGAATCGCATCTGCTGCTGGCTCGCGCCTCACTCAAGGGTGGCCTGATCGCCGAAGCCCGCCGGGAAGCCAAGGCCGCGCAGGAAACCGGGCTGAATCAGCGCCGCCTGTTCCGCCTGATGGCGGAAATAGAGGAAACCGAGGGCGGCCATCCCGAAGCCGTCAGCGCTGCCCTGCGCCAAGCCGCCGAGGCCGAGCCGGACCCGGTCTGGCGCTGCAGCCATTGCCACGCTCCCGCGGCCAACTGGCACGCCGCCTGCCCGGTCTGCCTGACCCCGGGCGGCCTGTTATGGAGCAGCCACACCGCCGGCGCCGCGGTTCCCGGCTTGCCCGGCGGCATCGGCGGAGCGATCAGGCGGCTTTTGCGTTCCGGATAAACGCCCGAACCAATTCGGGGTCCTTGACCCCCCTGACCCGCTCGACACCGGAGGACACGTCCACCGCCGTCGCTCCGGCCATGCGGATCGCCTCGGCCACGTTATCGGGCCGCAACCCGCCCGCCAGCAGCCATGGCCCGGGGGCCCGCCAGCCGCGCAGGATCGACCAGTCGAAACTTACCGCATTGCCGCCCGGACGCGTCGCATCGGCCGGCGGCTTGGCCTCCAGCAGCCATGCATCGGCGCCGCCGCTATCCGCCGGCAGATCACTTGCAACGGCGACCCCCTTGGCCCGCCAGACCGGCAGCCCGAATCGCGTCCGCAGCGCCGGGATCTTCTCCGGCGCGCCGTAAAGCTGCAGCACATCCAGTCGGATCTCGCCCAACGCCGCGTCGATCGCTTCGTCGGTAGGATCGACGAACAACCCGACGCGCGGCGGACCGCCCGGCGATCGCGCCGACAGTTCCGCTGCCCGGGCGGGCGTCACGTAGCGCGGCGACGCCGGGAAGAACACGAAGCCGATCCAATCCGCGCCGCCCTGCACCGCCGTATCGAAGGCGACGGGATCGTTGATGCCGCAGATCTTGACCCGGACCGTCATTCCGCTCAGTCAGGCAATCGACGCGCCGATGGCGGCCGCGGCCGCGGCCGGGTCGGTCGCCCCGGTGATCGGCCGGCCGACGACGATCCAGTCCGCACCGGCGGCAATGGCTTCCTGCGGGGTCATGGTGCGCGCCTGGTCGCCGCGGTCCGCGCCGGCCGGACGGATGCCGGGCACCACCAGCGCCGGGCCATCCCCCAGAGCATCGCGCAGCACCGACACCTCCTTCGGGCTGCACACGAGTCCGTCGGCGCCGGCCGCCATGGCCATCCGGGCCAGCCGCAGCACCTGCTGCGTCGGCCCGCCGGCCACGCCGGTTTCCGCCAACGCGGCGGCATCCAAACTGGTCAGCACGGTCACCGCCAACAATAGCGGACGTTGCTCGCCGGCTTCCTCCGCCGCGCGGCGCGCCGCCGCGATCATCGCCGATCCGCCGGCCGCATGCAGCGTCAGGAAGCGCGGCGCCAATGGCAGGACGGCGCGCACCCCGCCGGCCACGGTGTTGGGAATGTCGTGCAGCTTGAGATCGAGAAAGATCGGCCGGGAACTCTGCGCCTCGGCGATCTGCCGGTAGCCCGCCGCACCGTTGGCCAGGAAGAATTCCAGCCCCAGCTTGAACAGGCCGACGCAAGGCCCGCTGGCCCGCGCCCACTCCGCCGCGCGGGCTGGCTCGGTGGTGTCCAGCGCGACGATCAGCCGTTGCGAGCCGGACGGCTTTGCGGGGCCCATCACGTCAACAAGACCATCACTTCAACAAGACTGGCGGCGACGGCCCGTTGCGGGATTTCAGGACGCGCAATTGCTCCTCCAGCAGCGCCACCTTCTGTTCCGCCCGTCGCAGCCGGCCACGGCGGGCCAACTCGGTCAGCCAGACCGTCAATGCCCCCAGCAGGAACGCGATGGCCGCCGCACCCAGCACCACAACCGAGAGCATCACATCCACGCTCCAATCGGTCGGCCACAGCGCCACCTGCACCATCTGCCGGTTCGACAGCGCGAACAGCAGCAGCAACAGCAATAGCGGAGCGGTTATCAACAATCCCATGGGCGGTTCATTTCGCCGGCTTGCCGTTATTGACCCGCTCGCGCAGTTCCTTGCCTGCCTTGAAGAACGGCACCGCCTTTTCCTCGACCGGAACCGTCTCTCCGGTGCGCGGATTGCGCCCGGTGCGCGCATTGCGCCGCTTCACTGTGAAGGCGCCGAAACCGCGCAATTCCACCCGTTCCCCGCGCGCCAGCGCGCCGGTGATCTCGTCGAATACCGTCGCAACGATCAACTCCACGTCGCGGCCGGTCAGATGCGGGTTGGCCGCCGCAAGCTCAGCGATCAGCTCGGATTTCGTCATGCCAATGATCCCGGCGCACAGCGCCCGGGCCTCCCCCTGTCACTGACGCGAAGGCTGCCAGAGCGCGAGCGCCCCGTCAAGCATAACCCCTTGGGACATAACGCTTTTCCAAAGCCCCTGCAGAAGTCCGCCGGCATCCCCGCCGAGCGCCCGTTCCGCCAGCCCGCCGACCGAAACATCGGTCACCGGTAATTTGGTGGAAACACCCTTGGTCTGGCCCAGCCAGGTCCGTGCCCCCGGCTCGCCGCCGATCTCGTCCACCAGCCCCAACGCCAAGGCCTGCCGCCCGGTGTAGGCGCGGCCATCGCCGAGTTCGCGCACGCGGGCTGGGTCCATATGGCGGCCGGCGGCGACCATTTGGACGAACTGGTCGTACATATCCATCACGAGGCCCTTCAG
>CAINEA010000015.1 GCA_903847525.1 uncultured Acetobacteraceae bacterium
CGATACTGCGAAATATCCTGAAGACCGGGAGTCCGATGAGGACGATCACCACGCCGGGGTAAGTCGCAAAAACGAAGAGCTCGGTCGGCAGCGAGGCTCCGATATGAATCGGACTGGTATTTTGGTGTAACGTCCCGCCGCGACAAGGATTGGAGAAGACGTGATTCGCAGAGAACATAATCGGATCGTATTTGAGGGCGGCTTCTACCTTCGCGATCTTCCCGTGCCGCTTAAGTTGCTACACGACGCGGGCAAAGCTGGCTATGAAGACGTCGTCCTGGACTTCAGTGGCTGCACCGCGGCGTTCGCACCACCCGTACTGGCTCTTTGTGCCCAGGTGATGAAGCTGAGGACAAAGCAGCTGGACTTCGAGCTTGAACTCCCTGTTAATGCAAAGCTCGCCCGGCAGTTCCGCAATACCAATTGGGCTCACTACCTGGCTCCCGACCTGAATCCTCCGTCCGAATTCCAGGGCTTCACACACGTGCCGGCGACTCAATTCACGGATTTCTCAGGGCAGACGCAGGCGGTTAATCGGATCGTCAACGCGACACTTGGAGCAATTCCCGGCCTCGACCGAAGGGAGCTCTATGCGCTCGAGTGGTCGATTAACGAGATTGCGGACAATGTTCTGGTTCATTCGCAATCGCCGATCGGGGGATTGATTCAGGTGACGGTGTTTCAACGGTCCACGAAACGCATTGAGTACGTGGTCGTTGATGCCGGAGTCGGTATTCCGCGAACACTGCGCCAGTCCCACCCGGAAATCTCCTCCGACGAGGAAGCTCTAGCCCGCATATCTCACGGGTAGTTCTTGGAAGGGCGGATTTTGCTGGTCTGGGGAGGACCGAGGGCAACCCTGGGCGATTATGACGGGATTTGAAACCGTCATGGTTGAGTTGCGGCAGCGGGCAGGGTGTCCGGAGCCTTCGGGAACGCAGGAATTGGCGTTTCCGGCGCAGTAGTGACGCACTGATCCGGGCCGAAGGGGTTCGGCGGAAGGGTTCCAGTGGTATCTGATGGCTGTGTTTGCGCTTTCAGCAGCGCAGGTTCGACCAGACCTGCTGATAGAGGCCCTGCCATGGATAACTGGAAGCCATCGAAACCCACACCTTGCGAACCGTCACCCGGATCTGCGCTCCGATTTTCAGCAGCTTTGTCCGGATCGTGGAAACCTGCGCCTGTGCCAGTTCGGTCCCTTTCAGTCCCACGCGGCGCAGCCCGCTGACCAGGATGTAGGCCATGGCGGACAGGTACAGCCTCATCTGATTCGCCCGCATCGTTTCCGCGCTCACCCGGTCCGCGAACAGGCAGAACTGTTCCTTGATCCGGTTCTCCATGTTGCCGCGTTCACAGTAGCGCTGTTCGTACAGTTCCTGCGCGGCGCACTCTTCGCCGGTCAGTGAGGTGACTACGAAACGCGGATTTTGCTTGCCGTCGATATGCTCCGCCTTGGCCACCACACGCCGCTCCCGGTCCCAGCCGCCTTTCTTTGTCTTCTTCGCGCCGTAGCGGAACTCGCTGAAGATCCGCGCCGGTTTGGCTGTCTGTTTCCAGAGTTCCATCGCTGCGTGCAGGTCGGCTCCGATGATCCTGACCAGCCGCTTGTTCTTCGCCAGTCCGAACAGAAAGTCCACTTTATTGTCCTCGCACCAGTTCATCAGATCGTTACGGCAGAATCCGGAATCGCCCCGCAGGATAATCTTCACTTCCGGCCACACCGTCCGGATCTGCGCCACGATTCTCTCGATCTCTTCACGGCAGCCGAAGGCGGCATCGTGGCTGGCTTCCCGCAGCCGGGCGCACAGAACGTGGTCTCCGCAAAAGACATACAGCGGCAGGTAGCAGTAGTTGCCGTAGTATCCATGGAAGAAGCGCCCTTCCTGTTTGCCGTGCAGCGGCAGGTCCGTGGTGTCGACATCCAAAACGATCTCGGCGGGGGCCTTTTCGTACGACTCGACGAACAGCTTCACCATCAGCTCGTCCACCGCGCTCTTCCAAAAGGTGATCTTCTTGTACCTGTCCGTTACCCCGGCACCCAGTTCCATCCGGTTCAGCGTGCTCTTGCCCGCCAGAGGCTTCTCCAGTTCGTCCCGGCCGGCCAGAATGCCGAAGACCGGATCCGTACGCAACTGCTCGTGATCGTTGATGTCTTCGTAACCCAGCGCCAGTCCGTAGATCCGCTGCGAGAGCATCTCCGCCACGGAATGCTCCACCCGGATCTGTTTCCGCCCGTCAAGAAAACACTCCGCAAGCCGCGGCAACAGGTTCAGACGCCGGTCCGTCTGGCGCAACAGGAACGCGCCACCGTCAGAACTGATCGTGCCCCCGTCGAATCTGGCTACGATCTCCCGTGAACCGCTCACCCCAAATCCGAAACCCGATTGGATACACTCTGTCATAGCAAGGGCCGTCCTCTCTTTGGCTGTAACTGCTTGTGTGGAAACTCAGTTATGCCACGAAGGACGGCCTCTTGCCAACTACCCGTGAGATTTGCGGGCTA
>CAINEA010000016.1 GCA_903847525.1 uncultured Acetobacteraceae bacterium
CATGCCGCGCAGCAGATTGCCTTCCACCACCTGGGTCGTCAGCGCGATCAGCTGGGCGCGGTCGTAAAAGGGGATGATCTTGATGTCCTTGGGCAGAATCTGGTCGTTGAGTTCCTTGGTTTTGGCCTCGACGCCCTTCAGTACATCCTGGGCCTTTTCGCCCGTCCGCATCAGGATGACGCCTTCCACGGCATCATTCTGTTTCTCGAAGCCGAATTCGCCCAGACGTGGAGCGATGCCGATTTCCACCCGGCCGACATCCTTCAGCAGCACGGGCGTGCCATTGTTGACCGCCACGACAACGTTGCCGATATCCTCGGTTGTTGTCATGCGGCCAATGCCGCGCACGTAATAGAACTGGCCACCCTGCGAATAAAATCCGCCGCCGGCGTTGGAATTGTTCGCGGACAGTGAGTTTTCCACCTGTGCCACCGACAGGCCGGCCCCGGCTATTTTTGCGGGATCGAGCAGCACCTGGTACTGCATTTCACCGCCGCCGAAGCCGGAATCGTCCGCTACGCCGGGCACCGCGCGGAAGGCAGGCTCGACTGTCCAGGCTTCAAAAGTTTTCAGCTCCATCGGCGAGCGGTCGGGGCTTTGCAGCACATAGCGATAGATAAGGCCCGATGGCGAAGACATGGGCGTGATGGACGGAGCCACACCACTGGGCAAGGTAATGGTGGGCAGGGCGTTGTAGACCTGCTGGCGGGCGAAATAATTGTCGGTGCCATTCTCGGAGGTGATGACCACGTCCGACAGGCCATAGAGTGAAATCGAGCGCAGGGCAGTGGCATGTGGAATGCTACTGAGCCCGCGTTCCACCGGAATGGTGATCTGCCGCTCCACTTCCTCGGCGGCATGGCCCGGCCATTGCGTGACGATGTCCACCAGCGGCGGCGACAGGTCCGGATAGGCGTCGACCGGCAGGCGGTTCAGCGAACGGATGCCGGCGCCCAGCAGGATCAGGGTCATCAGCACGACCAGCAGGGACTGGCGCAGCGATGCCGCCACCACCCGGTTTACCACGGACACGTGCCGCACGGACGGCTCCTGCGGATGATCTTCGCTCATTGTTGCTGCATGAATTGAACAAAGATGGCGCCATCCACCACGATCTGCTGGCCGGTCCTGAGGCCATCGGCGATGACATACTGGTCCCCGGTGCGCGAGCCGACCGTCACACGCTGGCGGGCGAAGCCGCCATCGCTCTGGGTGACATAGACAAAAGGCAGATTTTCATCGTCGCGCAGCACGGCGGACACCGGCACCAGCAGGCCCTGGCTTTCCTGGCGGTCGCGAATGCGCACTCCGACATACATCTGCTTTTTCAGGTAATCGCCGGGATTATTGACCACTACGCGCACGGCGATGGAGCGGGTGTTGGGGTCCACTTCGGCGGCGATATTGTCCACGGTGCCGGGCAGGGTTTTGGAGGTGCCAGTCACCTCGGCAAGATCGCCGGTATGAACCGAGGCGAGGTCGGTATCAAAAATATGCGCCATCACCCAGACCTTCGACAGGTCGGCCACGGTAAAGACCGGCGTTGTGCCTGCCTGCAGAAGTTGTCCCGGGGTGATGTTTTTTTCCACCACGGTGCCGCTGATCGGGGCGCGGATCACGCCCTCGGCGCTGGTGGTGGGTTTGCCGGCCTCGACATTCTTGATGATGGACGGGTCTACGCCCAGCGCGAGCAGCGCCTGCAGCGCCGCGTCGCGGTCGCCTTCGGCTCCGGCGGCATCGGAC
>CAINEA010000017.1 GCA_903847525.1 uncultured Acetobacteraceae bacterium
CCGCCGGCGTCTCCCGAACGAGGAGCGAACGGAAGGCGCCCTCCTGCATTTTTGCCTGCGCGTTGCAGATACCGAGGCCGCCTACGCCAAGGCGCTCGCGGCTGGCGCGGGGGCGAGGGTGGCGCCGCGAACATCCACCATCGGGCAGGACCCGCTGGTGGATGTCCGTATCGCTTTTGTCACCGGCCCCGACGGAGAGGTCATCGAATTCCTGCAGAGCGACCAGATCTGAGCAGTTCCACTCATCTATCATCACGCTGATACAGATCATTGCCTGCGGCCCAGAAAGGGACCAAACGCTACTCTGCGCCGGGTGAACTGCTTGACGAGCGGTTTCCGGCGCTCAAGAGAATGCAATCGAACCTAAGCTGGACGAGGCTTGTCGAACCCATCCCGACGCGGAGCCAGTCCGGCACCGCCCCATCCCAGTTCGGAGTATCCACATGCATAAATTCGTTTTCGCGTTTGCGGCATTCGGCCTTCTGATCACCATAGGCGGCCCCGCACAGGCGGTCGTGTACTGCAAGACGATCGGTATCCCCAAAGGCTGTGTCGCCCGGCCTGGTGTCGGAGCACCTGGTGTCGGCGTCCGTCCTGGCGTCGGCGCCGGTGCTCCTGGTGTTGGCGTAACCCGCGGCGCGGGCGTTGGTGCGGGTCCCAATGCTGGCGGTCCGGTCAATCGCCTCGGCGTTCGCTGACCCTCTTTCACTTGCATATATAAGTGGCAGGCGCCGGCGACTCCCGCCCTCAGAACCCGGCGCCGGGCTCTGCCAGATACGCGTTCTCGGCCGCTGAATTCGTTCGCCCCAGGATCGGGTTGCGATGCGGGAAGCGGCCGAACCGGCGGATGACGTCCCGGTGACGGTGGGCGTAGTCGATGGTCAGAGCCATGTCCGGTTCACCGGCCAGCGCTTCAAACAACGCCACCGAACGGTCCTGGTCGGCTAGGTCCTCGGAATGTTCGAACGGCAGGTAGAGAAACACCCGCTCCACCGGCAGCAGGGCGCGATCGAAGCCCGTTGAAATCGCCGCTGCCGCGATCGCCAGCGCCGCCGCGTCTCCGGAAAAGGCCTTCGGCGTGCCACGATCGATGTTACGTGGTAACTGATCCAGCACGATCACCAGCGCCAAGGCGCCGCGTGGCGTTGTACTCCAACCGTTCAGATCCCCACGCAGCGCGGCCGTCAGCACTGCACGAAACTCTCCGCAGGCGGTGTCGAATGCGTCCGTCCGCTTGAACCAAACCTCCCGCCGCACACCCGGCCCATCGGCGAACCAGAACGCCAGCACATCCTCGTGTGTCATTCCGCCAAGGCCCGATCCAGCACCCGCACAGAATGCACAGCCTCCCGCCCCGATAGATCCAGGATCTGGTGCCGGCAGGAAGTTCCGTCCGCAACCACAATGTCATCGTCGCCAGCCTTGCGGATCGCCGGGATAAGGTCGCGCTCCGCCATAGCCACGGACACTTCATGGGTTTCCGCCTGATATCCGAACGCCCCCGCCATTCCGCAACAGGAAGAGGCCACCGGCTTCACCTGCAAGCCCGGCACACGGCCAAGCATCGTCAGCGCATCGGGAAACGCGCCGAAGCTTTTCTGGTGGCAATGGCCATGCACATGCGCCACGCGTTCCATCGGCCGGAGTGCCAGGTCCGGCTTTACCTTGGCCAGGAATTCGGACAATAGCATCGCCCGTCCGGCCAGATCGTCCGCCGCCGCGCCCGGCAACAGAGACCGGAATTCGTCGCGCAGCGTCAGCAGGCAGGAAGGTTCCAGCCCGATCGCCGGCAAGCCGCCGGCCAATGCCTTCATGGTCCGCGCTGCTTCCTGCCGCGCCCGATCGACCATGCCGACGGCCAGATAGGTCCGCCCGCAACAAAGCGGCCGGCCTCCGGCGCCCGGCACCACCGCGCGATACCCGCAGGCCGCCAGCACGCGCACCGCGGCGCGCAGATTCTCCGGTTCGAAATGCCGGTTGAACGTGTCGGCCAGCAGCAGCACATCGCCTTTCGGTGCAACCGGGGCTGTCGCCTCCTCGTCACGAAACACATCCCGCCGCCATTCCGGCAGACTGCGCTTGGCCGACAACCCGAGCCACCGCTCGCTCAACCGCCGCAGCGGCGCGATCCGGTTGCGCAGATTGAGCACCGGCGCCAGCCGGGAAGCCCAACCGGCATAGCGCGGCAGATCCGCCACCAGCCGCTCGCGCAACCGCACCCCATGCCGATCCACGCGCGCCGCCAGCACCTCGATCTTCATCTTCGCCATGTCCACGCCGGTCGGGCACTCGCGCCGGCACGCCTTGCAGGACACACACAGCGCCATCGCCTCGGCCACCGGCCCGGACGCCATCGCATCCGCGCCGAGTTGCCCGGTCAATGCCAGGCGCAGCGTGTTGGCCCGACCCCGCGTCAGATGAATTTCATCACGCGTCGCCCGATAGCTCGGGCACATCACCCCGGCATCGAAGCTGCGGCAGGTGCCGTTGTTGTTACACATCTCCACGGCGCCCAGCATGCCGCCGAGCGGTCCAGGATGGTCGGACCAGTCCAGCTTCGGGGTGAACCCGGGTGCCGGCGCGTAGCCCGGCGGATAGCGCAACAGGCTGCGGTCATCCATGCGCGCGGGGCGCACGACGCGTCCGGGGTTCAGCATGCCGGAGGGGTCGAACGCGTCCTTCACCGCCTCGAACGCCCGTACGATGCGCGGCCCGAACATGCTTTCGTGGAATTCGCTGCGCACGATCCCGTCGCCGTGTTCGCCGCTGTGCGATCCCTTGTATTCGCGCACCAGGGCAAAGCATTCCTCGGCCACCTGGCGCATCTTGGCCACGTCGGTCGGATCCTTCATGTTCAGCACGGGACGCACATGCAGGCAGCCGACCGAGGCGTGAGCATACCAGGTGCCCTTGGAGCCATGCCGCTCGAACACATCATTCAGCCGCTCGGTATAGTCGGCCAAATCCTCCAGATCGACGGCGCAATCCTCGATGAACGAGACTGGTTTTCCGTCCCCCTTCATCGACATCATGATGTTCAGCCCGGCCTCGCGCACCGAGGCGATCGCCGTCTGGAACCCGCTATCGGTCGCCCGCACCACCGCGCGGCCCCTTGCTTGGCTGTGCCCGAGATCACCCATCAACGCTTCCAGATCATCCAGCTTCGCCAGCAGCGGACCGTCTTCGTCCCCATGGAACTCGACGATCAGCAGACTGTCCGGCTCGCCGATCAGCATCTTGTCGATCGTCTCCCGATAGATCGGGATGGACCGGCCGAGGTCGATCATCGTCCGATCGACCAGTTCCACGGCCTCGGGGTCCAGCGCCACGATATGGCGTGACGCCTCCATGGCTTTGCGGAATGTCGGGAACTGGCAAATGCCGAGAATCTTCCGCGGCTTGATCGGGTGCAGGATCACCTCCACGGCGGCGGAGAACGCCAGTGTTCCTTCCGACCCCACCAGGATCCGCGCCAGATTGTCCCGTCCAGCCGCCCGCGCCGCCGGGGTCAGTGCGTCAATATTATAGCCGCCGACCCGGCGTAGCTGTTTGGGAAACCGCGCCGCGATCTCATCGGCCTCCGCCGTCCCCAGCGTCCGTAGCCGTTGGATCAGGTCGCCGATCCCCGCCGACATGTCCGCGCCCAGATTGTCGGTAACCGCCCCAAACCGGTGGCGCGACCCATCCGCCAGGATCGCGTCGATGGCACTGACATTGTCCGCCATCAGCCCGTAGCGGATGGATTTCGACCCGCAGGAATTATTCGCCGCCATGCCGCCGATCGTGCAGCGCGCATGGGTGGACGGATCGACCGGAAAGAACAGCCCGTGCGGCCGCAGTGCCGCGTTCAGATGCCCAAGCACCAGACCCGGTTCCACCAGGGCCCGTCGCCCGTCCGCGTCCACATTCAACACCCGGCGCAGATGTTTGGAACAATCGATCACCAGCGCCCGATTCACCGTCTGGCCGCACTGGCTGGTGCCGCCCCCGCGCGGCAGCACCGGGATGCCGTATTCCCGCGCAATGCCGAATGCCGCCTGCACATCGGCGATTGTCTCCGGCACGATCACGCCGAGTGGATCAACCTGATAGATCGATGCATCCGTGGCATAGCGCCCCCGGCTCGCCCGGTCGAACAGGACCTCGCCCTGGATTTCCCGCGCCAACCGTGCCGCCAGACCGGAATCACCCGTTCGAATAGCGGTGGAAAGCGGTGCGTTCATGCCTCAGGTCTCCAAAATTCGCGCCATGCTTTGCCCGACCCTACCCGCATTGCCCCAGCCCTTCGCGCTTTGCAACGGCGCAATCGCCAAAGGCGGATTGGCAATCCCCTGTGGCCGTGCTTTCTGTCCGCCCTCTCGAGGAGCGATATAGATGTCCCAATACCAAGCCGGCCGCCATTTCCTGCATACCCCCGGCCCGACCAACGTGCCCGACCGCGTGCTGCGCGCCATGCACCGCGCCCCGATCAACCATCGCGGCCCGGAATGGGGCGGCGTCGGCCGAGAGGTCGTGGTCAATCTGCGCAAGATATTCGGCACCGACGGCATCGTCGCAATCTACCCCGCTTCCGGCACCGGCGCCTGGGAAGCCGCGTTGCTCAACACGCTCTCGCCCGGCGACCAGGTGCTGATGAGCCATACCGGCTGGTTCGCCCATCTCTGGGTGCAGATGGCCCAGCGGCTCGGCCTGGAGCCGGTGCTTCTGGAAACCGATTGGCGCCGCGGCGCCGATGTCGCCGCCATCGAGGAACGGCTGGTTGCCGATAAATCTCACAAGATCAAGGCCGTCTGCGTCGTCCACAACGAAACTTCGACCAGTTGCATGACCCACGTGCTGCCGGTACGCCAGGCGATGGACCGCACGGCACACCCGGCGCTGCTGATGGTCGATGCCATCTCCTCGCTCGCCTGCTCGGACTTTCAACACGATGCTTGGGGTGTCGATGTGACTATCTCCGGGTCTCAGAAGGGCCTGATGATCCCGCCCGGCCTGTCCTTCAACGCCATCAGCGCCAAGGCGCTGGCAGCGGCGAAAACGGCGAAGCTACCGCGCAGCTATTGGGACTGGGAGCCGCTGGTCACTGCCAACAGCACCGGCTTCTTCCCCTACACCCCCGCCGAAAACCTGATGTTCGCGCTGAACGAAGCTCTGAAGATGCTGCTGGAAGAGGGGCTGCCTAACGTCTATGCCCGCCACGAGCGCTACGCCGAGGCCACCCGCCGCGCCGTGCGCACCTGGGATTTGGAACTGCAATGCCAGGATCCGCAGTCCTACTCCCCGGGCGTCACCGCGATTCGTACCCCGGACGGCCACAGCGCGGACAATCTGCGCAATGTGATCCTGGAAAAGTTCAACATGGCGCTCGGCAACGGCCTGGGCCAGATCACCGACAAGGTGTTTCGCATCGGCCACATGGGCGATCTCGGCGAGTTGCAGCTGATTGGCGCGCTGGGCGGCGTGGAAATGGGAATGCGGGTCGCCGGCGTGCCGCACAAATCCGGCGGCGCGCAGACGGCCATGGACTACCTGGCCGGAAACGCCTGACCTTCATCAACAGGGGAGCGCAACGATGATCGATGTTTGGACCTGGCCGACCCCGAATGGCCACAAGGTGCATATCGCGCTTGAGGAACCCGGGCTCCCCTATAACGTCATCCCGATCAACATCGGCAAGGGCGACCAGTTCAAGCCGGAATTCCTGGCGATCACCCCCAACCACCGTATCCCCGCGATCGTCGATACCGACGGTCCCGGCGGCAAGCAGGTGGAACTGTTCGAGTCGGGCGCGATTCTGCTCTATCTGTCGGAAAAGACCGGTGGCCGCCTGGTTCCGACCGAGCCGGTTGCTCGCTACACCTGCCTGCAATGGCTTATGTTCCAGATGGGTGGCGTCGGGCCGATGTTCGGCCAGTACAACCACTTCGCCAACTACGCCAACGACAAGATCCCCTACGCGATCGAGCGCTACACCAACGAGGTGGCTCGCCTGCACCGCGTGCTGGACAAGCGGCTGTCGGAAGCGGCCTACCTCGCCGGCGACGAATACTCGATCGCCGATATCGCCACCTTCCCCTGGATCCGCAACCCGGCCCGGCGCAACATCGATCTGTCGGTCTACCCGCACGTCAAACGATGGCACGACGCTATTGCCGCGCGCCTGGCGGTTCAGCGTGGCGTCGAGGTACTTTCGGAAAACCAGCGCAAGGGTGTGATGACGGATGCCGAAAAGGAAGTGATGTTCGGCAAGACCCAATTCGCCGTGAGGTAAGCGGGGCGAGCCGAGACGCTTCCTGCTAGAGTGAATGGCGTTCCACCGCTCCGCGGAGCGCAAATTGACCGTCCACCGCTGCCCAGCCAGGATGCGCCGCATGATCTTGCTCATCGACAACTACGACAGCTTCACCTTCAACCTCGTCCATTTCCTCGGCGATGTGGGCGGGGTCTGCGATGTCCGCCGCAACGACACGCTCAGCGTGGCGGAAGCCATGGCCCTGGCGCCGGAAGCGATCGTGCTGTCCCCGGGGCCGTGCACGCCGAATGAGGCCGGAATCTGCGTCGATCTGATCAAGGCAGCTGCTGGAAAGATTCCCATCCTCGGTGTCTGCCTCGGGCATCAGGCCATCGGCCAGGCCTTCGGCGGCGACGTGGTGCGGGCGCCGGTGCCGATGCACGGCAAGGTCTCACAGGTTCAGCACGGAGGAAGCGACATCTTCGCCGGCCTGCCCTCCCCCTTCGCCGCAACCCGCTATCACAGCCTGATCGTGGATCGCGCCACACTACCGGATGTCCTGGTCCCGACCGCCTGGACCGAGGATGGCCCGGAGGACGGAATCATCATGGGTCTGCGCCATCGCTCGCTGCCGATTTTCGGAGTGCAATTCCATCCCGAGAGCATCGCCAGCCAGCACGGCCATGAATTGCTGGCGAATTTCCTGGCGATCGTGCGCGGGTCCAATAAACCGGCCCTCGCCGCGTAAGCTAGGGATATGTCGAACAATCTGAAGCCGATCCTGGCGCAACTCGCGATCGGGGAAACGCTTTCCGAAGCACAGGCCGAAGCCGCCTTCGGCATCATCATGTCCGGTGAGGCAACGCCCGCCCAAATCGCCGGACTGCTGATGGCGATGCGCGTGCGTGGGGAGACGGTGCCGGAACTCGCCGGCGCCGTGCGCGCGATTCGCGCGCGCATGCTGGCGATCGAAGCCCCGCCCGGCGCGATCGATGTATGCGGCACCGGCGGCGACAACGCCGGCACGTTAAATGTCTCCACCGCCGTAACCTTCGTGCTCGCCGGCGCCGGCGTTCCGGTCGCCAAACACGGTAACCGGGCACTGTCCTCACGCACCGGCGGCGCGGACGTGCTCACCGCCCTTGGCGTGAACGTCGATGTGCCGGTGGAACGCCTCGCCGGGATTTTGCGCGCGGCCAACTGCACCTTCCTGTTCGCCCCACGCCATCATGCGGCCCTGCGCCACGCCGCCGGGCCACGGGTGGAACTCGGCACCCGTACGATCTTCAACCTGCTTGGCCCGCTCGCCAATCCGGCCCGGGTAACACGTCAGCTGACCGGCGTATTTTCCTCCGCCTGGGCCAGGCCGATGGCGGAAACCCTGGCCCGCCTCGGCAGCGAGGCCGCCTGGATCGTGCATGGCCAGGGCCTCGACGAACTGACCGTCGCTGGCGATAACCAAGTCGTGGCGCTCGCCGACGGCAAGATCGCGGAGTTCATCGTCACTCCCGAGGATGCTGGCCTGCCTCGCGCGCCGATCGAGGCGATCAAGGGCGGCGATGCCGAAACCAATGCGGCGGCGATGCTAGTGCTGTTCCGTGGAGCCGCAGGGCCGTACCGCGATACCGTGCTGCTGAACACCGCCGCTGCGCTAATCGTCGCCGGCAAGACAAGGGATTTGCACGGCGGCGTGGCGATCGCCGCCCGCTCGCTCGACACCGGGGCGGCGATGGCCGCGCTGGAGACACTCAAGCGCGAAACCGCGTGAACGGAGCCGGCAATGGCTGAGACACTACTGACCGAACAGGACGCGCTGTCACGGATCTGTGCCGATACCCTGGCGGAGGTCGCACGCCGCAAGGCAGCAACGGGACTCGGAATCCTCGAGTCGCGAATCGCCGAATCGACCGATCAGCCACGCGGATTCGCCGCCGCGCTGGCCCGCTCCGTCGAACGTGGCGGCTACGGCCTGATCGCCGAGATCAAGAAGGCCTCTCCCTCTGGCGGCCTGATCCGTCCGGAATTCGATCCTCCTGCCCTGGCCCACGCCTACAAGCAAGGCGGTGCGACCTGCCTTTCCATCCTTACCGATGGCCCGTATTTCCAGGGCTGCGAGGCCGATCTGCGTGCGGCCCGCGGGGCGGTGGACATGCCGGTGATCCGCAAGGATTTCATGCTCGATCCCTGGCAGATCACCGAAAGCCGGGCGATGGGTGCCGATTGTATTTTGCTCATTCTGGCGGCGCTCTCTGACGCCCAGGCAGGCGAACTCGAGCAAGCTGCCTTAGGGCTCGGCATGGATGTGCTGGCCGAAGTGCACGATCAGCCGGAACTGGAACGGGCTTTACGGCTGAAAACTCCGTTGATCGGGGTGAATAATCGTAATCTCAAGACCTTGAAGACCGACCTTTCTACCACGGAGCAACTCGCCGCACTCATTCCGGCGGATCGGGTTCTAATTGCCGAGAGTGGTATCCGCACCCACGCCGATATTCTGCGATTAGAGGCGGTTGGCGCCAAACGCTTCCTTGTCGGTGAAAGCCTGATGCGCCAGCCGGACGTCACCGCCGCCACGCGCGATCTGCTAGGACCGGCATGAGCGACCTCACGCATTTCGACGCTCGCGGCAACGCGGCGATGGTCGACGTAACCGATAAGGAAGTCACCGACCGCACCGCTACCGCCCGCGGCCGAATCGTCATGCGTCCGGAAACCCTGGCGCTGATCCTGCGCGGCGACGCCAAGAAGGGCGACGTGCTCGGCGTCGCCAGGCTCGCCGGAATCATGGCCGCCAAACGCACCGCCGACCTTATTCCGCTCTGCCACCCGTTGCCGATCACCTCCGTCACGGTGGAACTGACCCCCGATCTCCATAACAACGCCGTCGAGATAGCCGCCACAGTACGCACCGCCGGCCGTACTGGCGTGGAGATGGAAGCCCTCACCGCCGCCTCCGTCGCCGCGTTGACGGTCTACGACATGTGCAAGGCGGTCGATCGGGGGATGTGCATCGAGGCGATACGCGTGGTCCAAAAATCTGGCGGCAAGTCCGGCGACTACCACCAGGACTAGAGGAATGCGCCACCATGATCAGCGTTGAAGAAGCCCGCGCCCGCATACTTGCCGGCCTGACCCCAACCCCGGTTGAGACCATCGGCCTGTCCGCCGCCTGGAACCGCGTCAGCGCCACGCGGGTCACGGCCCGGCTGACGCAACCGCCAGCCGACGTTTCCGCAATGGATGGCTACGCCCTGCGCGCGGTCGACGGCACGCTCGGTGCCCGGCTGGACGTCATCGGTGCTGCGCCGGCGGGCCATCCCTTCCCCGGCACCGTTGGCCCCGGCCAGACCGTCCGGTTGTTCACCGGCAGCGTGGTTCCCGCCGGCGCGGACGGCATCCTGATCCAGGAGGATGCCACCCGCGACGGCGACCGCATCACCGTAAACGAGGCTGTCGCTGCCGGGCGCCATATCCGCCGCGCCGGGCAGGATTTCGCTGCCGGCGATGCCGTGATCCAAGCCAGGCGCCGCCTGACCGCGCGCGACATCGGCCTGGCCGCCGCTGCCAATCATCCCTGGATTACCGTGCATCGGCGGCCGCGCGTGGC
>CAINEA010000018.1 GCA_903847525.1 uncultured Acetobacteraceae bacterium
ATCAGAGGACGATGGCGCTCTATTTTGCAGACGAGTGGCAAGTCAACGACCAGCTGCGCATCGACCTCGGCGCACGAGAAGAATCTATGAAGACAAATGGCGCGGCCGAGGGATCAACGACCACCAACCTGGGCCAGACTACCACTCTCTCCGACAGGACCTATCTGAAGGGCTCAGGGGTCTTTACACCCTATGACCGGACTTTTTCCGCACTCACCTGGACTGTCGGCACCAACTATCAGTTGGACGCGACCCAGGGCCTGTTTGCCCGATATACGCGCGCTGCTCGACTGCCCAGCATTAGTGATTTTATTACCAACGCTGGGGCCACGCCCGTCATCAACAAGACCGACATGTTGGAGCTTGGCTACAAGTTCAGCCGTCCTTGGCTGGATGCCTATGTCACCGCCTTCGACACCGAGTACCACAACTTCGGGGTCAGCCAGACAGTCTACAGCAATACGACCAATGGCTATGTGAACCAGACCTATTTCGCCAACACCCGCGACTATGGCCTGGAATTAGATGGTGACCTCCGCCCCAACGACTGGTTCGATATTGGCTTCTCCGGCACAATCCAGAACCCAACCTTCACCTCATTAAAATACACTGTTCTGTCCGGAGGGGTTCTTACGACCTTGGATTACAACGGCCATCAGTTGCTGCGCGTGCCCAAGACGAGCCTCAACCTCACGCCGGCGGTCAATCTTTTCAATGACCGCCTGCGCGCCGAGCTCTCCGTGGAATACTATAGTGACCGATATGCCGATGCGGCCAGTACCCAAAAACTGCCCGCCTATACGGTCCTAAATGCAAGCGTCCGCTACAAAATGACGCCTGACCTCACCTTGTACCTAAGTGGCTATAACCTCACCAATGAGATCGGCCTGACGGAGGGAAATCCCCGGTCGGGTGAGCTGCTCTCGTCGCAAGCTGGCGCTCCGGTCTTCATCGCGCGCTCTATCGTTGGCCGGACTATCAAGGCTGCCGTGCTATACAAGTTCTAGGCATCGCCTTAGCCCTTCGGCCGTCTGCGGCCTCTGGCTTGGGACGGTCGGTCGGTTAGCTCGTCTTTTTCCTGAACAAAGCCCCTCCCCGGTGTGTGCCAAATGCCACGCCGGGTAGGAGCAATATACCAATGGCTCCTCAGCAAGGTGTCTGATTAGGGTGCTGTCAGGCGGGTGATAAAACGTCTCTGGTTCTGGCCGAGTTGGGCTGATGGAGAGCAAGAGCAGGACTGGTCCCAGATGCAATTTTAGATATTTACTTCAATGATTTAAATGCTCTTAGTTGTAAGCGGGGCTGACCTGCCCCTGAGATTTTCCTCCACGCGGAGCTAGAGTCCGGCCCTTGAGAGGGCGGACGGATGAAGCGAGCGAGATTTACGGAAGAGCAGATCATCGGGATCCTGCGGGAGAACGAGGCTGGTGCGAAGGCGGGCGAGCTAGCCCGCAAGCACGGGGTTTCCGAGGGCACGATCTACGCCTGGAAGGCCAAGTTCGGCGGGATGAGCGTATCGGACGCCCAGCGGCTACGGGCGTTGGAGGACGAGAACCGGCGGCTCAAGACGCTGCTGGCGGACGCGATGCTCGACAAGGCGGCGTTGAACGAGCTGCTTGCAAAAAAATGGTAGGGCCCGTCGCCGTGCGCGAAGGCGTCGCTCATCTGCGGACGGTGTTCGAGATCAGCGAGCGGCGGGCCTGCTCCATCGTCCAGGCGGATCGTAAGATGGTGCGCTACCGATCCTGCCGACCGTCGGAGACGGCGCTGCGGGAACGCCTGCGCAGCCTGGCCACCGAGCGCCGGCGGTTCGGCTACCGGCG
>CAINEA010000019.1 GCA_903847525.1 uncultured Acetobacteraceae bacterium
CTTTGAGCTTCTTTTGTTCTGCAACGGATCAGGTGGAAAATGAGGGGAGGCTTAAGGTTGGTGGCGCGTCTGCCCCTGTGGGTCACGCCCGATCACATGACAGCTTTTGGCGTGGCTGGGGCGCTGGTGTGCGGGCTCTCTTATGCGGCAGCGTGGCTGTCGCGGGATTTCCTGTGGCTCGCCGGTCTTGGCCTGATAGCCAATTGGCTGGGTGACTCGACGGATGGAAATCTGGCCCGCCACCGCAAGATCGAGCGGCCGCGATATGGCTTTTTCATCGATCACACGACCGACGTGGTCTCTCAGGCGTTCATCTTCCTCGGCCTCGGCGCGTCGCCCTATATGCGTTTCGACACGGCCTGCCTGGCGCTGCTGAGCTATTGGCTCGCGGCGCTTTACAGCTTCATCCGGGCGCTCTCGGCGGGGGTGTTCCAGATCAGCTACTGGGGAATCGGACCGACCGAAATCCGCCTGGCGCTGCTCGCTTACACACTGAGCCTGCTGTCGCTCGGCCCGGTTTCCGTAATGAGCGCCTACGGCCGGATTTCCCCGATCGATGCTTTCTGTGCCCTCGTCTTCGTTGGCGTATTCGGCTCGTTTCTGGCGTTGATCTGGTATGAGAGCCGCCGTCTGGCCGCGCTGGAAGCGTTGCCACAAGCAACCACGGCGCCAGGTTCGCCTCCCCCTGGCGCGACTGGTCCATCGTAGCCGCTGGCTCGCGTTCGGGGTTGTGTCTCTGGCGATCTGTTTAACTATCGACGTGCGAACGGAGGGCTGTTCAATTCATTTTGGAAGGGTATTGATCACCTCTGGCGGAAGCAGATTCCGAACCGTCTAATACCAACCCGCCTAGACTTTGACCCTCGCCCAATCGCGGTGGCCGAGTGATCGGATGCGTTCTGGGTCTTGGATCAAGAATTCCAACGCGGTTACCTGCGTGCTGATCTCCTTCAGATGCTCGTTCATCGCATCGGTAGTAAGCGTTGGAATGATGCTGGCGGCACCGACACCACGCTCGGAGCGGCACATATCCCAGTTCATCGATGATCAGCAGTTTGTAGCTATCGAGTTGGCGTTGCAGGCGGAACAGACGCTTTTCGTCCCCGGCCTCGATCAGTTTATGGCCGACGCCAGCGGCGGTGGTGAACCCCACCGATAATCCATTCTGGCGAGTCGCCAGCCCGAGAACCGAGCGCCACATGGCTCTTCCCGGTGTCGCTGTTTCCCACCGCGATCACGTTCTCCTTGCGGATGACGTATTCGCAAAGGGCCAGTTCCAGGACCAGGGTCTTGTTCAGCGAGGGGATCGCGGTAAAGCCGATTCTGTCGAGGCTCTTTGCCGCCGGGAACCGCGCCTCCTTGGTAAGACCGTCTGTCCGTTGTTCGCCTGAGGTGGCTCATCCCACATGTGCGGATTGAGCGAGGGGTGCCCGGACGGGTCGGGCCTTGCCTCAACGTACAGGGGATGAGCCGCCTCAGGCGAACAATGGCCAGACTGTCCTACACTCAATCCCCAGGGCCTGTCGGCCCAGCATGGGCTCCAGCGCCGCAATCTTGGCCGCACATTCCTGCAGTAGGTCGGCTGCCTGGGTGTCATCGAGCGCGCCGGCCTCGTACTTGCCGACCCAGATACGGATCAGCTGACGCGAGAGATCGTGGCGCTTTGACAATCCGTGCAGGGCCCCGCCGGCGATGACCTCTTGCACGACCTGCCGCTTGAACTCGACGCTGTGGGAACGATGCTTGATCGTGGCTTTCATCCCCTGAAAGCCCAGCACGGATGGTTAATTCAAGAGCCTCTGTCTGTCCCCCCAGGGGCGCACTCCACTGAGTGGAAATCAACACCGTGGCGGCCTCAACGCGACCGGCCACCCAGGAGTCCGCCATAAAGCTCGGCCAGCCGCCGCGTATAGCGTTCCATCGAGAAAAAATCCGCTCGCGCCAGCCCCCGCTCGGCCAGTTCCGCACAGAGATCGCTGTCCGCGTCGAGCACACGAATCGCCTGTGCCATACCGGCGACATCATACGGATCGACGCACATGGCCGCGTCGCCCGCCACTTCGGGCAGGGACGTAACGTTGGACGTCATCACCGGCGTGCCGAGCATCATCGCCTCCAGCACCGGCAGGCCGAAGCCTTCATACAGCGAGGGGAAGAGCAGCGCCCGTGCCCCACGGATCAGTGAGACGAGTTGTTCCAGCGGCAGGTAGCTGATGCGACGAACCTGCTTGTAGGGCGCGATGGTGCCGCGACTCAATCGGTAGCGGGAGAAACGCTCGTCGTTGATGCGCTCGAGTTCGACATCGTTCTGCCAACCCGCGCCGCCGGCGATCACGAGCGGGCGTGCGGACCCGGAGGTAGCGTAGGCATCGATTAGCCGCAGGACGTTCTTTTTCGGCTCCAGTGCTCCGAGGAACAGAAAATAGCCCCCTGGCCCGAGGTCGAACAGATTGGCCACATCTTGCGCCGCTTCTTCGGCTGGCCGGTTCAACAGGTTCACCGGCAGAGCCGATGCCTGCCACGTGTTGGTGATCCGCGTTTCCGGCACGCCGAAGAACTTCATGATGTCGCGCCGCGAGTGCTCGGAGACCGTCACGATATGGTCGGCGTCGCGGCACAGTTCCGACAGGAGAGCGTAGAGGTAGCGCTTGTTGTCGAGCGTAAGATAGGGAAGGCGCAACGGTACCAGATCGTGAATGGTCACGAGGTTTGGGCAGCCTTTGACCAGTAGCGGCAGTGGCTGGGTGGCGTGAAACAACTCCGGTGAGTTTGCAAGTGTCACCCGCGCACGCCTTCCGTATAGGCCGTAATGGGCGCGTGCGCCGTCGAATAGATGTCGGCCGACCCAGGTCCGATCAAAACTAGCGGCAGCGGATGCGGGCTCCAACACCGTGCCCGTACGAATCAGCAGGTCCGGGCGCAGACCGAACGGCGCCACGGCAATGCCGTGCAGGATCGCCGGCACGTGGCCCACCACGGGCAGCGGCTTGCGCGGGGCATCGAACAGATTTACTTCGGACAGTACGGGATTGCGCGGATCGAGCCGGGCGCTAGCGCTGACCAGCGCGTCGGTGCCATACCCTGCCGCCCGGGCGGCGACCGCCAGCGTGCGCGCATAGGTCGCGATCCCGGTGCCCATGCGCGTCGCGAGGTCATGCTTGTCGAACAATATCGACTGGGTCAACCGGGCAACGCCGAGGCTTTGTTGCGCGGAAAGAAAAGAATCCAGTCCTCGCCAAGCCTACTCGATAGAATCACTTCCGGCTCGACCGGCTCTGCGATGCCGTCGAACCCAACCACGAAGACCTGTCCGTAAGCGATCAGCAGGTCGTTGAGAAAGTCCCGCGCATCCGGGTAACGGGCGGCGTTGAACTCCAACACCAGATTGGGACGATGCCGTTTGATCAGTTCCCTCATGCCGGCCAGGATGCCGATTTCGCCCCCTTCCGCATCGATCTTCACAAGATCGACGTGGGGGAAATCGGCAGTAAGCGCATCGAGCGTAGTGACCGCGACGGTCACGATTTCTCCGCCGCTCAAAATATCATGATCGACCAACAGCGCGTTCTTCGGTTCGCCGTTCGGCATGAACAGGCGGCTTTCTGCCAGGCCCGGCGGGCCAAGCGCCGCTTCCACCACGCTTGTATGGCCTGAAAATCCGTTTAATAGTAACGTCTCACGCAGCAAGGATGCAGCGTGGGGGTTGGGCTCCACCGCCAGCACCCTGCCACTAGAAGTTACCGCGTCGCCGAACAGCAACGTATAGTAGCCGTAATTGGCACCGACATCGACCGCGACCATGCCCGGCTTGAGCATGCGGGCGAAGAACTGGGTAACCCATATCTCCCAGAAGCCGTCCATCGCAATATGGCAACCGAAGCCGCGATCGCTGGTATGCAGGAACATCTTGTGCCTACCCAGCACCCGCGCCAGCATGATCCCGTCGCCGAGATAGAGGGTCTGAACGCGCTCGCGAACCAATCGCTGCGCGGTCTCACGATCGGCGGCGGCGAGATCGGCGGGGTAGACATCCAATAGAGTTTCGCCTCTGATCATCCGATGTTTCGTGCCTCCGACGCACCGATGATTCATATAGTGCGCGGCCGGTGTCAACCGCGTCTGAGCAATGCCATACCGGGGAGGCATAAATTGCAACTTGCTTGCGCATGACGCGAAGGTGTAGAGGTGAACTTCCGTGCGGCATCGGCACGAAACTCTTGCGATTGTTCGCGAATGGTCCACAATCACGCCCGCTAAACTGAAAAGACACGGCGATTAAATATCAGCACTTGCTTCTCGGCTTGGGTCTTTTCGCGGCGGATGCATGTTCCACCCTGCCACGTTCGGGTCCCTATCGTTCTGATCTTGTCGCCGACCAGAATGGGCAAGCGAGGCCGTTTGCCGCGGCCGAGATTACCCCCCCGGTCGTAAATGTGCTGGCCGAGGTCAAGCCTCCAAGTTTCGCGGGCGCGTTCGGCGACTATCGCCCGCCTCGCCAGCAGCGCATCGGTGTCGGCGACTCAGTGCAGATCACGCTATGGGAAGCCGGTCCCGGTGGACTCTTCTCAGCCCCGGTCGTGGATCGCCTGAGCCCAGGGTCCCGTTCCGCGACGATTCCCGATCAGGTGGTCGCGCGCGATTTGGCCATTACCGTTCCATTTGCAGGCCGCATCGTCGTCGCCGGCCGCACGCCGCCGGAAGTCGAGGCGATCATTGTCGAGCGTCTGTCAGGCAAGGCGATCGATCCGCAGGCGCTGGTCACCGTCACCCGCAATGTTAGCAACACCGTCACCGTGATCGGGGAGGTGGGAGGTGGTAGACGCGTCCCACTCAACGTCGGCGGTGACCGCCTGCTGGAAGTGCTGGCCGAGGCGGGTGGCACAAGGGGGGCGACCTACGACATCGCGGTGGTTTTGGCGCGCGGGAGCCGCATCGTGCGGGTGCCGTTGCAGGCGGTACTGGATGATCCGCACGAGGATGTGTTCATGCAACCGGCCGATGTGGTGACGCTGGTGCGGGACCCGCAGACCTTCACCGCTTCCGGCGCCACCGGCCGAAACGCGCTGGTACCGTTCGAGACGCCCAAACTGTCGCTGGATGAGGCGCTGGCCAAGGCGGGTGGCGTGCTGGACGACCGGGGCGACCCTGACGGCGTGTTCGTGATCCGCTATGAACCCGAGGCTGTTGTACAGGCCTTGCCGGATCTGCGGCTAAGCGGCGTACCGGCCGGACCGACACCGGTGGTGTATCATCTTCAATTACGTGACCCAAACGCGATGTTCCTCGCCCGCCGCTTCGCTATGCGCGACAAGGACATTCTGTATGTATCCAATGCGCCCGTTTCCGATTTGCAAAAAGTTCTCAGCCTGTTCAACCTATTGGTCAGTCCTGTGGTCTCCGGCGCCTATGTAAACACATTAGTGAAATAGGTTTGCATGCCGGCTGATGGTACGGGCACCGGGCTGTTGAGGGTGGGAGCGATGGAGCTGCTACTTACGGGCACGCCCGGACCCTTGCTTGGACTCGTTGAAAGACTGATTGCCGCTATCGCCGTAGCGACCAACACAGCCGTCACGGTTCGACGCCATGACCCGATGGCGGCGGACGACTGCACCGCGGCGGCCGTATGCAGCGGCGCCCTGCGGTCCGTGATCGCCATCGACGATCCCGCACGCTGTTTGGCGGTAATGGCCGGTGCTGGGTTCACCGCGCCGGAAGCGGCGCGGCGGTTGACCGCCATCGCAGCGCCGCTGGTTGATTGGGTTGGGCGGAATGCACCGCGCTTGCTCCCGGCGATGAGCGTCGGAGAAGCAATCGCCGCCATAATTGCCGCCATCGGACTGCCCGCAGACGCCGCACCGGATCTTCGTCTCCCAGGATGGGACAAATCGGCGATCCTGGCGGAACTCGCGAAAGATCTCGATAATTCCGTATCCGGACCGATCGGCGCCATGACCGAAATCCGAACGCTTGCCGATGAAGTGGTGGGACCGTTGTTTGCCGCCGCCGCGAGCGGTGTGCGGCAAACGGTAACCTGGTCGCGTGATTGCCTGTTCTGGGGCGACCATCCGGGGGAGAAACTGCCGCGTATCATCGACCTGACCGGTCCGGCACGCGTGCTGGTATATGGCCCATACTTTCATCTGCCAGTCGGCGACTGGACGCTGCAGGCGACGCTGGCCTTTTCACCGGAGGCAGTAGGCGCGCCGTTTGCGATCGAACTTCACAGCGACGTCTTGCTGGGACGTGGCCGCTTCAGGCCGACGGCGGCCGCCGTATTCGCGGTTTCATGTCATGTGGTCGTGCAAACGGCCAAGCTGCCCAATGAGATTCGCGTGGTCAATGAAAACGGAGCGATAGAGGGCAATATCGGGATCGATCACGTTCTGCTGATCCCACGCCCGTAACAGCCATTGCTCCGTTTCGGCTTCAGAGCGTCGCGTAAATTCGCGTCGCTAGCTTTACGTCGCCGAACACCCTGCCGCGGCCGTCCTTCAGCACCAATGCCTGGGTGCAGTACTCCTCAACGACGTCGAGCGCGTGCACGGCCAGGATCATACCGCAGTGCCGGCGATGTTCGAAGATTTCACGATGACATTTCTCCTGAAAGCGACGATCGCCGACCAGCAGCACCTCATCGATCAACAGACACTCAAAGTCTATCGCCAGCGATAGTGCGAAGGCCAGCCGCATGCGCATTCCATCCGAGTAGAAGCGCACCGGAACCTGCAGATCGCGGCCAAGTTCGGTAAAATCGGCGACATAGTCATAGGTCTGCCGAAACGGCACTTTGTAGATACGTGCAACGAAACGGATGTTGTCATAGCCGGTCATTCCCCCTTCGAAACCGCCGCCCAAAGCCAGCGGCCAGGACATGAAAAGGCCGCGATGAACTCGCCCGCTGGTCGGACGTTGCAACCCGGCAAGCACCTTGATCAGGGTCGATTTGCCCGCACCATTGCGGCCCAGGATCGCCATGCGCTCGCCCGGACCGACACGGAAATTAATTCCGTCCAGCAC
>CAINEA010000020.1 GCA_903847525.1 uncultured Acetobacteraceae bacterium
CGCCGTGGCCGTGCCTGCCGCGCGAAGCGCTGGTTTGGCTGCAATACTGGTCCCTCTGGGGCTTGGCGGCGCTGGCGCTGGGGATCGGCGCTTTCTTGACCGGCTGGCTCCCGGTTGGCATCGCGTCCGTCGCTATGGGGACGATGGCGGTGGCGAACTACAACGCGACCTGGGGCGTGCTGGGGGCGGCGCTGGGCGTCTGGGTCTGGATCAGGGCGGGGATCGGGGCCGAAGGCTGAGCAGCAGCGGCGCCGCCAGGACCAGGGCGGCGGCGGTCCAGGCCAGGGATTGGCGGTTGGACGGCCCTTCCAGCACCGCGGAGGCGACCGCGGCCAGGGCGAGCACGCCGCCGGCAACGGCTTCCTCCCGCCCGCCGTGGGGACGGTCGCGTCCCAGCAACCGCGCCGCGGCGGCGACGAGCGGCACGGCGAACACCGGCGTGGGGAAATCGCGGTAGCGCGGATCGAGCACCAGCAGCACCGCCAGAACCGCGGCGGTCCAGGCGAACAGGAAGGCCAGGTCGGCGAACAGCCAGCCCTGCCCTCCCGCGATGCGCGCCCAGCGCCCGAGCAGCAGACCGCGGATTGCGGTCGTGGTCTGCGCCGCGCTGCGAACCGGCCAGGCGCCGCTTGCCACCTGATCCAGCAGCAGCCACGCCAGCAATGCCTGGCCGGCGAGATTGGTCGCGGCGGCGACCTGGAGGAAGCCATCGAAGGCGTCCGGCACCGTGCTGGTCCAAGCGAACACCAGGGCCGCGCCGAGCGCCATCGCAAGCACCGCCAGCCAGGCTTGCCGCCGGGATGCCAGCCCGCGATGGACGGCGAGCACCGCCGTCAGCAGCCCTACGCCGAGGGCCACGGAAGCCGCAGCGTGCCGGAGCCAGTCCGGGTCTTCCCGCAACGGGCCGGCCAGCGGGAATTTGGGCTGCCGGTCTACGGACCAAAGGCCCCAGTTGGCGCCGACGGTGCCCTCGTTGACCGCCTTCCAGCGTTGGTCGAAGGCCTCTATGACGTTGTAGTCAAAGCCTTCCTGCGCCGCGAGGGCGATGAAGCGGCGCAGGAACAGCGCTTGCTCGACCCGGCCAGGCGCGGCGTCCTGCCGCCAGCGGCCGCGGCTGGGCCAGCCGGTTTCGCCGATGGCGATCCGTTTGCCCGGAAACTGGGCGGCCATGCGGCGATAGACGCCGCCGACATGCGCCACCGCCCGATCAATGCCGGTGGGTTCGTCCTCCCAGTACGGCAGCAGATGGATGGTCACGATGTCCACATGCGCGGCAATTTCGGGGAATTGCTGCCAGAACTCCCAGACGTCCGCATAGGTGACGGGCTGCTTCACCGCGGCGCGGACCTGGTCGATCGCGGCGATCAGGTCACCCGGCGGCAGGTCGCGGCGCAGCAGGACCTCGTTGCCGACCACCACCCGTTCCACGGTTTCCGGGTGGCGGTTGGCGGTGGCGATCGCCGCCGCGATTTCGCGCGCGTTCTGCGCAAGGTCGCCGCCGAGCCGGATGCCGAGCCAGAGTTTCAGGCCATGCGCCCCTGCCATCACGGGCAGGTCGTAGTCGCCGCCGAGCGCGGCGTAGCTGCGGATCGCGCGCGCATGCGGCGCCAGCAGGACCAGATCCTGCTCGACCTCGGCCGCGCTGGGGAATTGGCCGGTCAGCGGCGACTGGCCGTCTCGGAACGGTGCGAAGGATACCGAGTTGAGCCGCCCGGCGGGCATCACGGCGTCGCCGCCTTGCAGGCGGTTCGGCCACCACCAGGCGACCAGGACCAGCCCGGCCAGCAGCACCAGCAGCGGCGGCAGAAGGACGGACCGGTTCATGCCCGGGCACTACAGCACCGGGACGGATGGCGAAAGCTTGGCAATCCGCGTTCGGCCACGGCAGGATGCCGCGATGACGATCGACGGCCTCGACGATGCGACCATCGCCGCCATCCTGACCGGAACGAAGCGGATCGCGGTGGTCGGTGCCTCTTTGAGCAAATTCGCGACGGAAATCCGCCTTCTGCAGAAGACCGAGGTCCTTGAGGTCGAGGAGCCCTTCTTTAAAGGGCAGATCGGATCCTCGGCCA
>CAINEA010000021.1 GCA_903847525.1 uncultured Acetobacteraceae bacterium
GCCGATCGCCGCACCCACCGCCGTCGGCGGGCCATGGCCGATCGCACCGCCGGTGCCGGCCAGCCAGTCATGCGGCGCGGCGGCGTAGGTCAGCGGGAAGAAACCGCGGCCATAGGTGACGGCCTCGTCCACGATCACCGTGTCGTCCGGCATCAGGGCGGAGACGGTGGCGGCGACGCTTTCCGGCGTCAGCTTGCCGCGCGCAACTTCCGGGCGAGGGCCGACGTCCGGCAATGCCGCTTTCGGCGCGCCGAGTTCGTCGGCCAGGCGGGCCAGGGCGTCGGCAGGATCCTGCTCGGGGCGGGTCAGGATGGTGACCTCGGCATCGGGCGAGATCACGTAGCCGGGCTTGCCGGGATAGGCAAAGAACGCGGTGGGGCGGGCGACGCCGACCAGGATGACGTTCTGGTATTCCGCCAGCAGCTTGACCGCCTGGTCCACCACATAGGGCACGCGGTCCAGCGGGTAGCGGCCCTGGCCGCGCTGGATGCGGCCGTTGGAGCCTTGGGCAATCAGCTTAGCGCCGGTGGCTGCGGCGATGCGGTTGGCGTCCGCCATCGGGCCGTCGCGCAGGGCGCTGCCGCCGAGCACGATCAGCGTCTTCTGTCCGCGGCGCAGCACGGCGGCGGCCTGCTTGATAATCTGCGGCGCGGATTGCGGGCGCGGCAGGCGGGGCAATGGCTCCGCGACCACGCCACCCTCATTCCAGGACGAATCGGACGGCAGGATCAACGTGGCGATCTGGCCGTGTCCGCTCAGGGAGGCCTGCACCGCGGCGGCGGCATCGGCGCCGACGGCGGCGGAGGTCATGGAGGTGCGGACCCAGCCGGAGACGCCACGCGCCCAGCCCTCGGTATCCGCGGTCAGCGGCGCATCGAGCGGGCGGTGATAGGTGGCGTGGTCCCCGACGATGTTGACGATCGGGCTTTGGGCGCGGCGCGCGTTGTGCAGATTGGCCAGGCCATTGGCGAGGCCAGGGCCGCAATGCAGCAGCGTGGCGGCGGGCTTGTCGGTCATGCGCGCATAGCCGTCGGCTGCGCCGGTAACGACGCCCTCGAACAGGCCGAGCACGCAGCGCATGCCGGGGATACGGTCCAGGGCGGCGACGAAATGCATCTCGGACGTGCCAGGATTGGAGAAGCAGGTGTCGACCCCGCTCTTGAGCAACGTGCTCACCAGGCTTTCAGCACCGTTCATCTTTTTCTCCATTCGGCGTTCGTGTTCTGGCGTGTTCTGGCTGCCAGACTGCGGTAGGCCTGCACTTCTGACAACCGTGCCGGATTGCACGCCCTGCCCGGCCGTCGCAGACTCATGAAAGAGAAAACCAACGAGGGCACCAAGATGGCGGTCACGATCCTGTATCCGGAAGCGCTTTATCCCGACGACAGCGTGGAGCGGGGGATCTTCGGGCCGGACGTCAACATCGTGTTTCGCGACACCACGGAACTGTCGGAGCTCAGCGACGCCGATTGTGCCGCCGCGGACGGGCTGATGATCCTGCGCCAGGCGGTGACGGCGGCGGATTTTGCGCGGTTCACCAAGCTGCGCTGCGTGGTGCGGATGGGCGTGGGCTACGACCGGATCGACCGGGTGGCCGCGGCCAAGCATCAGGTGATGGTCTGCAACGTACCCGATTACGGCACGACGGAGGTGGCGGACCATGCCATCTCGCTGGTGCTGGCGCTGCGGCGTGGGCTGTTGCTGCATCACTACGCGCAACGGCAGACTCCGCCAGCGCCGTGGACGGTGATCCGCGACCCGATGGTGCGCCGGGCGGACGTGCTGACATTCGGCATCGTCGGCATGGGCCGCATCGCGACGGCGGTGGCGTTGCGGGCCAAGGCGTTCGGCCATCGCGTGGTGTTCTTCGATCCCTATGTGCCGAACGGCGTGGACCGGGCGTTGGGGATCACCCGGGTGCCGACGATCGAGGATCTGATGCGCCAGAGCGACACTTTGTCGGTCCACGCACCGCTGACGGTGGAAACCAAGGGCATGCTGAACCGCGGGTTGCTGTCGCTGTTGCCGACGGGCGCGGTGGTGGTGAATACCGCGCGCGGCCCGATCATCGACGTCGACGCGCTGCACGATCTGCTGAAATCCGGGCATCTTTCCGACGTTGGGCTGGACGTGGTGCCGGTGGAACCGCCTGTGGAACCGGTACCGGCGCTGCTGCGGGCCTACCGGGACCGCGAGCCGTGGACCGAGGGGCGGCTGATCATCACGCCGCACTCGGCATTCTTCACGCCGGAGGCGTGGGACGACATTCGTAGCAAATCG
Organism: uncultured Acetobacteraceae bacterium; assembly: GCA_903847525.1. Classification (GTDB taxonomy): domain Bacteria; phylum Pseudomonadota; class Alphaproteobacteria; order Acetobacterales; family Acetobacteraceae; genus PALSA-911. The sequence goes on from CAINEA010000021.1 coordinate 2,281, forward strand.
GCCGAAACGATCTTCGCCGCCTTGCTGGGGCCGCGGCCGCAGAACGTGATCACGCCGGAAATGTTCTGATATGGCGCTGATCCATCATGTGGTGACGGGACAAGGCCAGCCACCGGTCGTATTCGTGCATGGGTTCGCCTGCGCGCATTCGGACTGGGATGCGCAGGTGGCGCATCTGTCAGCAAGTCACCGGACCGTCGCGGTGGATCTGCGCGGGCATGGGGCGAGTGGCGGCACGGCAGAGGAGTGCTCGATCGAGCGCTATGGCTCGGACGTGGCGGAGGTGATGCGCGCGCTGGCATTGCCACCGGCGGTGCTGGTTGGGCACAGCATGGGATGCCGGGTGGTGACCGAGGCCGCGTTGCAGGCACCCGAGCACGTGGCTGGGCTGATCCTGGTCGATGGCAGCCAGTTTGCCGCTGCGATGCGGGCCACCCTGAAAGAGCGCTTCGCCACGCCGGAAGGCTATGCGGCCACCACGGAAGGTTTCTTTCGGGACATGTTCACGCCCAGGAGCGACCCGGCCGTAGCGGCCGCCGTCATCGAACGCGCGGGGCGGCTTCCGTTGCCGATCGGGGAAAAAGTATTGACCGATCTGGCGCGCTACGATGTGGGGCGCCTCGAGACCTCCTTGGCCGCGTTGCGCGTGCCGGTGATGGCGTTGCAGACGACCTACAGCAATGAGAAGCGCGAGCGGTCGACGATGCGGCAGGGCCAGAGCACGCCGTACCTGGAGACGTTTCGGGCCTGCATTCCATCCGGCCGCGTAGAGATCATCGAGAATACCGGCCATTTCCCACAGCTGGATGAAAGCGCGCGGACAAATGCCCTGATCGACAACTTTCTCGCTACGCTGCCCACTCGGTAAGGCGCGGCCCCCCCCCCCCGCGCCGCAGCGTGCCCTGGGCCTATGTCTGCTGGATGCGCACCAAGGTCTGAACCCGCTTATCCAGCCACCAGCCGTACGATGCCGGCCATAGTTCGAAATGCGGATCGCAGTTCAGCGCGCGGGCGGCATGGAGCGGCCAATTCGGGTTGAACAGCGCCTCCCGTCCGATGGCGATCAAATCGGCGTCGCCAGCCTGCAACACGGCTTCGGCCTGCGGGCCATCGAGGATCAGTCCGACGGCCATGGCGGCGATGTCGGCGCGGCGCTTTACGGCGGACGCGAATGGGACCTGAAAACCGGGATAGCGGGGAATCGGGGCAGCGGTGGACGAGCCCGAAATGCCGCCGGAGGAGCAGTCGATCACATCGACGCCGCATTCCTTCAACGCCCGCGCGAGCACCACAGTATCTTCCAGATCCCAGCCGTCGGCGCCGTCCACGGCGGAGACACGGAAAAACAACGGCTTGCCCTGTGGCCACACGGCACGAACGGCTTGGGTGGCCTCCAGCGCGAAGCGCATGCGCCCGGCACGGTCGCCACCATAAATGTCGTTGCGGGTGTTGCTGATGGGGGAAAGGAAGCTCGCCATCAGGTAGCCGTGCGCGCCATGCACCTCCACCGCGTCGTAACCAGCCGCGTTGGCACGGGCCGCGGCGTCGGCGAAGGCGCGGACCACGTCCTGAATTTCATCGACCGAAAGTTGATGCGGGATCAACCAGCCGGGGCCGACGGGCTGGGTGGTCGGGGAGACCGGCTGCCAAAGCTTGGCGCCTTGAGCCAAATCGTGCGCGTCGAGCGGGCCGCCGCCATACATCGCGCGCTGCATCGAGCTTTTGCGCCCGCCATGGGCGAGCTGGATGCCGATGCGGCTGCCCTCGTTGTGCACCACCCGGACCAGCCGGCGATGCGCCTCGATCTGACCGTCGTGCCAAATGCCCATGTCGTGGTCGGTGATCAGGCCGCGCTCTTCCACCGCGGCGGATTCGGTGAAGACAAGGGCGAAGCCGCCATTGGCCATCTTGCCGAGATGCACCACGTGGGTGTCACCGGGAATGCCATGCTTGGAGCCGTAAATGTTCATCGGGGAGAAGACGCAGCGATTGCGCAGCGAGATGCCGCTGACGGTGATCGGGGTAAACAGCAAGGGGGTCGGCATCAAGCAGGAGACTCCAAATTTCGTTTATGCCATCAAAGCGTTGTGGGTATGGCCGGTCCAGCCGGCATCCGCCAGATGGTGATGCGAGATGCACCATGCGCGCGCTCGGCCAGCAGCTCACCAGGAAGCTCCAAGACCTCGTCCCGGCCGGTCTCCGCGACGATCACCGCGCCGGGTGCGATCCATCCGGCCGCCGCCAGCCTTTCCACCGTGCGCGGCACAAGTTCCTGGCCGTAGGGGGGATCGAGAAACACCAGTCCGCACAACTCCCCACGCCGGGTCGCCAGGGCGTCCCCGGCCAGAACCCTACAAAGCTCGCCGGCCCGGCAAGCCGCGATGTTGACTCGCAAAGCTGCCAACGCGGCACGGTCGCGCTCGATGAAGCAGGCCTTCGTCGCACCGCGCGACAACGCCTCCAACCCCAGTGCGCCGGTGCCCGCGAAAACATCCAGCAGGTGTGCACCCTCGATCAGCTCTCGTCCGCCCCAGGGAGCGTGCAGCAACATGTCGAACAGGGCCTGGCGCACCCGATCGGCGGTGGGGCGAGTCGTCTCACCCGCAGGCGCCATCAGGGCACGGCCACGCCAGGCACCAGCGACGATGCGCA
>CAINEA010000022.1 GCA_903847525.1 uncultured Acetobacteraceae bacterium
AAAGGAAGAATGCGAACCCGATGCCGCCGATTCTGATTCTATTCGTAAACTAAGCGCCAACTTTGAGCTTCTTTTGTTCTGCAACGGATCAGGTGGAAAATGAGGGGAGGCTTAAGGTGCCTTTGATCTCCCGGCTCGTGCATGACAAGGATTCCGGCAAGTTCACCGCCATGCTGTCGGTCGCCGCCGACGGAATGGAACCGGTGCAGATCCGCATTACCGGCCGCGCGGACATCATGCTTCTGCTGCCGGTGACGACCGGCCGGCTCAACGCCGGCACGGTGCTGCAGGCGAAAGACCTGCGACCGGGCCGGGTGCGCGCCAGCCTTGTACAGGGCGATGTCGCGGAACGACCGGCGGAGGCCTTGGGCAAGGAACTTCGCCATTCCGTACAGGCAGGACAACCCCTGAAGCGGGCCGATCTGGCGCCGCCGGCGTTGGTGCTGAAGGGGCACAGCATCCAGATGACTTTGCGTTCGGCCGGTCTCACGCTGATCGGCCAGGGCCAGGCACTGGAAAGCGCTGGCTTGGGCGAACATGTGAAGGTGCTCAACCCAGTGTCGCAGGCCGTTCTGGATGCCGAGGTCACCGGTATCGGTCAGGTACGGGTCAGTCCGGACACCACGCCCATCGTGGCGGGTAACAGGCCGAGCCGCGGTGGTTTCGCCAATCCAGGCAGCGAATGATGCGAACTTTCGCGCGTTTTGCCGTGCCGGCGGTTTCCGCATTACTGCTTGCTGGGTGCGGCAATCTGTCGCGGCTCGCGGAAGTCGGCCGTCCTCCGGAAATGACCCCAACCACCGACCCCACGCGGGATCCTAATTGGCGACCGCTTTCCATGCCGATGCCGTCGCGTATCGCCGCGCCGGAGGAAGCCAACAGTCTGTGGCGGCCGGGATCGCGTGCCTTCTTCAAGGACCAGCGCGCGGCCCAAGTTGGCGACATCGTCACCATCCTGGTCAATATCGCCGACACCGCGGCACTATCGAATGTATCCATCGCCACGCGCAAGGGCACCGAGGCGATGGGCATCCCCAACCTGTTCAACCTGGAAACCGCGCTGCCGACCATCCTCGGCAAGAACATCAATCCGTCCACCCTGGTTTCCGGTTCAAGTGAGAACAGCACCAACGGCAACGGCACGATCACCCGCAACGAAACCGTGACGGTCCGGTTGGCCGGGGTCATCACCCAGGTGCTGCCGAACGGCAATCTGGTCGTCTCGGCCCGCCAGGAAGTGCGAGTGAACAGCGAATTGCGGGACCTGCAGGTAACCGGCGTGATACGTTCGCAGGACATCGCCAGCGACAACACCGTGCTGCATGATCGACTGGCGGAGGCACGCATCACCTATGGCGGCCGTGGCCAGCTGACCGACGTGCAGACGCCACGCTATGGGCAGCAGCTGCTGGATATCCTGCTGCCGTTCTGACGCGGCCGGACCGGCTATTCGGGGACGAACTCCATCGCCGCACCGTTCATGCAATAGCGCAGCCCGCTGGGGCGCGGGCCGTCCTCGAAGACGTGTCCGAGATGGCCGCCGCACTGGCTGCAATGCACTTCCACCCGGGTCATGAAGAAGCTGCGATCCTCGGTGGTGGCGACGGCGCGGTCGATCGGGGTGTGGAAGCTCGGCCAGCCGGTGCCGCTGTCGAATTTGGTATCGGACGCGAACAGCCTGGTGGCGCAACCGGCGCAGGTGAAGACGCCGTGACGTTTTTCTCGGTCGAGCGGGCTGGTGCCGGCGCGTTCAGTGGCGTGCTTGCGCAGTACGGCGTAGGCGGCCGGACTGAGTTTCGCGCGCCATTCGGCGTCGGTCAGGACAACCTGATAGGATGTCTCCGCCGTATCGTGCGTGGCGCCGCCGAACAGTCTTTTCATGGCTAGTCTCCCGGATGGGGTTGGTTGCGTGCATCCTAGCCTTGCGGACGGGGACAGGAACACTACCATCCGCACGCTGGACCGAAAGCCGGATCGAAGGGATGACTCGCATGGCCTCGTTGCGTGACAGCTTGCTGCCCATATTGCCCGACGATGCCGCGGACGCGGCACTGGCAGGGCGGGTCTGGCCGGCCGGAACTGTCCGGCCCGGCCGTGGTGTCGGTGCAGCGCGGCGAGGTTTACGACATCAGCACGCATTTCCCAACGATGCGCGATTTGTGCGAGGCGGCGGACCCGGCCGCCGCTCTGCGCTCGGCCAACGGGATGCACCTGGGCAACCTGGAAGCCGTTCTGGCCAATACGCCGCAGGCGGGCCGCGATCCGGCGCGGCCCTGGCTCCTGGCTCCGATCGATCTGCAGGCGGTGAAGGCGGCCGGGGTAACCTTCGCCGTATCGATGATCGAACGGGTGATCGAGGAGCGCGCGCGCGGCAACCCGGATGCCGCCGCGGCGATCCGGGCCGAGGTGCACCGGTTGGTGGGCGACGATCTCGGCAAGCTGAAGCCCGGTTCGGCGGAGGCCGCGGCGCTGAAGCAGGTGCTGATTGGGCAGGGCGCGTGGAGTCAGTACCTGGAAGTCGGCATCGGGCCTGACGCCGAGATCTTCACCAAGTGCCAGCCGATGGCGGCGATCGGCACCGGCATGGATGCCGGCATCCATCCCAATTCCACATGGAACAATCCGGAGCCGGAGGTGGTGCTGGTGGTTGCCTCCGACGGGCGGATCGTCGGCGCCACGCTGGGCAACGACGTCAACCTGCGCGACGTGGAGGGACGCTCCGCGCTGCTGCTCGGCAAGGCAAAGGACAACAACGCCTCCGCCGCGATTGGGCCGCTACTGCGGTTTTTCGACGCCAGGTTCAGCCTCGATGACATTCGTCGGACCGTGGTGTCGCTGACCGTGGAGGGCGAGGACCATTTCCGGCTGGAGGGATCGTCGTCCATCGCGCGGATCAGCCGGGATCCGGTGGATTTGGTGGCGCAGATGCTGAACGCGCATCACCACTATCCCGATGGGGCGGTGCTGTTCCTTGGCACGATGTTTGCGCCAACGCAGGATCGTGGCGCGGTGGGACAGGGATTTACCCACCAGATCGGCGATGTGGTGGCGGTGGGAGCGCCGAAACTGGGCCGGTTGGTGAACCGGATGGAGCGGACCGATGCCTGCGAACCGTGGGCGTTCGGCGCTTCCGCGCTCATGCGAAATCTGGCGGGGCGCGGCTTGCTCTAGTTTCGGATATCTCAGGGACCCGGAAACAGCGAATCCGTCCGGCCGGTCAGGTAATAGATCAGCAAGCCCACCCATTCGTGGAAGGCCAACTCAACCACGTTGAGGCGGCCGACGAGCGGCCCGAACGCCGACACCCCCCGCTTGGGAGGCGTCTTGAAGGCGACCGGCCATGGCAGCACTTCCCAGCCGACCCGGCGAAAAACTCCGACCGAGCGCGGCATGTGGTTGGCTGACGTGACAAGGATCCAGACCTCGCCTAGCTTTGGATTGACCAACCGACGGGTGAGTATGGCGTTCTCATAGGTCGTGCGGGACTGGTCTTCATAGATCATCCGTGTCTGGTCCATGCCGAGTTCCGTGAACAGCGCGCGCGCCACGTCGGTTTCCTTCAGGCTGCCCGGCCGCAATGCGCCCGAGCCGCCGGTAAACACCAGCTTTGCCTCTGGATAGCGCCGGGCCAGGCCGGCGAAGGCCGTCATCCGTTCCGCCGCCCAGTTCAGCGCCGGAATGCCCCGATCCTCGGTCCGTTCGGTGTCCACCGCTCCGCCCAGCACGATGATGCCATCCACATGGGCGGGGGGGGCAATGATCTGGGGAAAGCGGTCCTCCAACGGCTCCACCGTCCATCGGTCGATCGGCAGCACGGCGATCAGCACGAAACCGCCGACACCGGCATGCAATGCACGCAGCCCCCAGCGGCGGCGGTGGAACGCGCAAAGCAAAAGCCCGGCCACACACACCAGCAGCAGGATGTTGCCGGGGCTGGCAAGCACGCCCAGGATTTTAGCGAGCACGAAGAGCATAGGGCATGTCCATCTATGGCACTGGGAGGTTCCATCGCCTGCTATTGACCGCTTTGCAATGACCGGGACGCAATCGCTTTCCAAGCCGCACTGCGCCCGCCTATCGTTCTTCCGGTTAAACAAGAGGGTTAGCGCATGGCGTGGCGGATCGGAATCGACATCGGCGGGACCTTCACCGATGTGGCGATGGTGGACGAGGCCAGCGGCCGCATCGGCGTTGCCAAGGTGCTGACCACGCCCGATGATTTCGGCCGCGGCGTGATCGATGGCATCCGCCAGGGGCTGGCCGAGAACGCGATCGCCGCGTCGGATGTGTCGCTGCTGTCGCACGCCACCACGGTGGTGACCAACGCGCTGCTGGAGGGCAAGGGGGCCAAGGCCGGGTTCATCACCACCCGTGGATTTCGCGACATTTTGGAACTGCGGCGGTCGTCCCGGTCGGACCTGTACGATCTGTTCCAGGACGGCCCGGCGGTGCTGGTGCCGCGGCGCTGGCGGTTCGAGATCACCGAGCGGATCGACGCGCAGGGCGAAATTGTCACGCCTTTGGCGGAAGCGGAGATCGCGGGGCTGATCGAGGCGATCCGTGACGCGGGGCTGGAGACGGTGGCGGTTTCCTTCCTGTTTTCTTTCCTCAACGATGCGCATGAAAAGATCTTGGGCGCCGCGTTGCGCGCGGCGCTGCCAGAGATTGGGGTGTTTCTATCCTGCGAGGTGTTGCCGGAGATCCGGGAATTCGAGCGGGCGAGCACGACGGCGGTATGCGCCTATGTCGGGCCGTTGCTGGCGAGCTATCTCGGCCGGCTCAGCAGCGCCACGGCGGCGCTCGGCTTGCCGGAACTATATGTGATGGGGTCGTCCGGCGGGGTGTTCGACATCGCGGAGGGGCTGCGAATGCCGGCCATGGCGGTGGAATCCGGGCCAGCGGCCGGGGTGATCGCGGCGGCACTGGCCGGGCGGCAACTGGGGCTGCCCAATTTGATCTCCTTCGACATGGGCGGCACCACGGCGAAGGCGAGCGTAATCGCCGGCGGGGAGGTGGCGGTGACGGCGGAATACGAAGTCGGCGGCACAGGCGGCAGCGGCAGCCGCTGGATGCATGGGACCGGACATCCGATCCGGGTGCCGGTCATCGATCTGGCCGAGGTCAGCGCCGGGGGCGGGTCTATTGCCTGGGTGGACCCCGGCGGGTCGCTGAAAGTGGGTCCACGCAGCGCGGGCGCCGCACCTGGTCCGGCATCCTATGGGCGCGGCGGCACCCAGCCGACAGTGACAGATGCCAATGTCGTGCTCGGCTATCTGGATCGGGGTGCGCTGTTGGGCGGCGCCTTGAAGGTGGATCTGGCGGGGGCCGAGCGCGCGATTGCAACCGGTGTCGCGGAGAAGCTCGGACTGAGCGTGGCGGACGCGGCCTGGCGGATCATCGAGATCGTCAACGCCAATATGGCGGAGGCGCTGAGGATCGTGTCGATCGAGCGGGGCTACGATCCGCGCGAGTTCAGCCTGATTGCCTTCGGCGGCGCCGGGCCGGTGCATGCGGCGGCTCTGGCCGACGAACTGGCGATTCCCGAGGTGATCGTACCGCCGGCACCGGGCGCGTTTTCGGCGCTCGGGCTGGTAGCGACCGACCTGAAGCGCGACTATTCGCGCACGCTGTACGCCGATCTTGGCGAAATCGATCCGGCTCGGGTGGCCGGCGTAATCGCGGCGATGGAGACCGAGGGCCGTTCGATGCTGGATGCCGCCCGCGTGCCGGCGGAACGGCGCGGGCTTCTGCGGCTGGCGGATGTGCGCTATCGGCGCCAGGCCTATGAGCTGACCCTGCCGCTGGCGGAAGGCACGGTAACGCGCGAAAGCCTGAATGCGCTGGCGACAGCGTTTCATGCCAAGCACGAACAGACCTATGGCCATGCCAACCGCGCCGAGGCGGTGCAGTTGGTTAATCTACGCCTGACGGCGGTCGGGCGGCTGCCTGGCCTGACGCTGGCGCAGCGCGCCGATGCTGCCGCGCAACGCGTCCGCCAACGCGACATTTGGTTTGCGTCCACCGGCTTTGTGGTGTGTGACGTTCATTGGCGCGACGGGCTGATGCCTGGCACGGTGATCGCGGGTCCGGCGATCGTCGAAGCGATGGACAGCACCACCGTTCTGCCACCAGGCTGGGAGGCGACCGTCGATCGCCTCGGCTATATCCGGATGAAGAGGATTGCAGCATGAACGACGCCGTCGCCCAGCCCGCCGCCCGCAAGCTGCGCAGCGATCCGGCGCGGTTCGAGGTGGTTAAGAACGCGCTGACCTCCGCAGCCGAGGAAATGAAGATCGTGCTGGCGAAGACCGCCTATTCGCCGTTGCTGAAGGTGGCGGGGGATTATTCCTGCGGTATCTTCGATATCGACGGCAACATGGTGGCGCAGGGTCCGGATCTGCCAATCCATCTGGGGTCGATGCCCGATGCGGTACGCGCGGTGGTGCGGGCGTTTCCCGATGCCGCACCGGGGGATGTGTTCATCCACAACGATCCCTATCAGGGCGGGTCGCATCTGCCGGACGTGAACGTGGTGGCGCCGGCATTCTTGGATGGACGGCTGCTCGGTTTTGGTTGCGTGCGGGCACATTGGCCGGATATCGGCAGCGCTACGCCGGGCAGCTATGGCGCGGTGACGGAGATTTACGGCGAGGGGCTGCGGTTGCCGCCGGTACGGCTGTATCGGGGTGGCAAGCCCGATCCGGCGATCGAGGCGATCATTTTTGCGAACGTCCGCACGCCCACGGAGCGGCTGGGTGATTTGCGCGCCCAAGTGGCGGCGAATTGGCGGGCGGAGGCAAGGCTGCAGGCGCTGGCGCGGAAATACGGCACCGACACGCTGCTGGAGATCATGCAGGAGGTGCTGGATTATTCCGAGACGATGATGCGCGCCGCGCTGAGCGCCCTGCCGGACGGAGAGGCGGAGTTCGAGGACATCTTCGACGGCGATGGGGTGATCGCCCACGGTGCGACGGCGGATGAAACCTTCCGGGTGAAGGTGAAGATCACCAAGCGCGGCGATACCATCGTCGCGGATTTCGTCGGATCGGATCCTCAGGTGGCGGGGCCGATGAACGCACCGCTGACGGTGACGGCGTCCGGCGTATTCTGCGCGCTGAAGATGATCGTCGATCCACAGAGTCTGATTCCGCCGAACTCCGGCTGTTGGCGGCCGGTGACGGTGTCCGCGACACCCGGTTCCGTGGTGCATGCACAGCTGCCGGCACCGGTGGTGTACGCCAACCATGAAATGTCGCATCGGGTCGCCGACATGGTGATGGCGGCGATGCACCAGATCACGCCGCGCACGGTGATGGCGGGTTCGCAGGGCACATCCTGCGTGATGACCTTCGGCGGCACCGATTACCGCAGCGGAGAACGTTACGTAAGTTATGAGTCGGTGAAGGGCGGCTTCGGCGCGCGGCCGGTGAAGGACGGGATCAATGCGGTGGCGTCCACCGTGTCGAACATGATGAACACGCCGATCGAGATCATCGAGATGAGCTTTCCGCTACGGGTGGAGGAATACTCGGTCATTCCCGACAGCGGCGGGGCGGGCACCTGGCGCGGCGGCCTGGGCGTTCGGCGGGTGTGGCGCGTGCTGGCGAAGGACTCCCACGCCGCGGTGTGTTGCGAGCGGACCGTCACGCCGCCGTTCGGCCTGGAAGGCGGGCTGGCCGGGGCGCCGGCGCAGATCGTGCTGGAACAGCCGGACGGCTCGACCCGCCGGCTGACGAGCAAGGGCGGCTTCACCGCGCCGGCGGGATCGCGGGTGATCCTGGATGCCCCCGGCTCCGGTGGTTTCGGCCCGCCGTCGGCGCGCGATCCGGGCCGGCTTTCCGAGGACATGATTGACGGATACGTTACTCAGGCGGCGGCCCGGCGCGACTACGGGTTTGTGCCGTAGCGAGATCAGGCGCCTTACAACGACCCATCACAAGAAAGGAAACAACATGGCTCCAGAACCGGTTATCGCCCAGAAATCCCCGATCAAGACGGCGGTCGAGGCGGGCAAGTCCTATTGGTGGTGCACCTGCGGCCAATCGTCCAAGCAGCCGCTGTGCGACGGCTCGCACAAGGCGGCCGGGGAATTCAAGCCGATGGAATACAAGGCCGAGAAGGACGGCGACGTGTTTTTCTGCGGCTGCAAGCACAGCAGCAAGGCGCCAATGTGCGACGGAACCCATAAGGGCCTGTAAGCCGACCCAGGCTTAACGGACTCGGGTTCAGGGACAAAACGACGATGCCGGGCATTCCGATGCCCGGCTTTTTGATTCGATCGGCTACGCGTCGATCAGCCTACCTCCCATCTCGGCAATTTCGCCGACAGTGATTGGTTTCAACGGTGGGCGGATGCGGAAATAGCCGATGTCGTCCATGCCGACGTTATGCGCCTGGGCCAGCACCGCCGAGACAATGGGGCCACAGAGACGGCCCTGGCAGGGCCCCATGCCGGTGCGCAGGAAGCTTTTGGCCTGATTAGGGCCCTGGCAGCCCTGGCGGGCAACCTCGCGCAGTTCGCCTGCGGTGATCTCCTCGCAGCGACAGACCAGAACGTCGTCGGCCGGCGCGAGTATCTCGGGCGGCGGGGCGTAGAGCTGGTCGAGGAAATCACGAACCGCCAGATGCGCATTCCGGGCACGCAGATCGGCGGCGGCCAGGGTGTCGCGTCCGGCAGCGTCGATGCGGCTGAGGCGGCGCAGGGCCTCGAAGGCCGTCAAGCGGCCGGAGTGCTCAGCGGCGATGGCTCCACCGATGCCCGCGCCGTCACCAGCGATCAGGATGCCAGGCATGGAGCTATTGCCCCAGGCATCGGTGTCCGGGACAAAGCACGCCTGCCGGTCGTTCCAGGAGAAAGCGCATCCGATCGAGCGGGCCATCTGCTGGGCGGGGATAACGCCCTCGTGCAGAGCGACGATGGCAGCATCGATGCGATGGGCCTGGCCGTTAGCGTGGAAGGAGACCCCGGTGGCGTGGTCCGTGCCCTCGATGCGGATGCCGGTGACGTGGCTATACTGGCGGATCGCGCTTTCGCGCAGGGCACGCTTCAAGGCTAGGCCCTTGAGGAGATACCGCCAGCCCTGCCCTTTCATCGCCGCAGGCAGCAATCTGGCGGCGGCGATTGCATTGGTGCGGGTGGTGGTGTCCAGGATCGCGGCGGGTGGCGCGCCGACCTTCAGGCATTGTTGGGCGAACAAAAGGAGCAGCGGGCCAGAGCCGGTAAGGACGAACGGAACGTCCGGCACCATGGAAGCGGATTTCAGCAGGGTCTGCAGCGCGCCAACGGTCATGACGCCGGGCAAGGTCCAGCCGGGCACGGGCACCGGACGCTCCATCGCGCCGGTGGCGACGATCACCTGCCCGGCCTGCATGCGGGTGGAGGCGCCATCGCAGCTGACCCACACCTCGCGGTCCGGCGTGACCTGCCAGACCAGGCTGGCGGGTAGATAGGCGGCCGTACTGCGGCGGAAACGATCGGCGAGCGCGCCGCCGCTGGCGTAATCGGCACCGAGCGCCGCGCGCAGGGACGGATGGCTGGCCGTCTGTTCGATGCCGCGATAGACCTGCCCGCCGGGGCCGAGGTTCTCGTCGAACAGGATGACGCTGGCGCCCTGTTCGGCCAGGGTGGTGGCGGCGGCGAGGCCGGCGGGGCCGGCGCCGATGACCACGACGTCCCAGATGTCCCTCATGACAGGTGCCTCACAATAGATCCCGGGCGCCGGTCTGGCGGCGCACGATCATGCCGTTGCGGGCCGGGATCAAGCAGGCCTGGCGATTGCCGACGCCGTCGATTTCGACGAGGCAATCGAAGCACACGCCCATCATGCAATAGGGCGCGCGGGAGGCACCGGTGACCGGGGTTGCACGAATGGCGCACAGCCCGGCCGCGAGCAGCGCGGCAGCGACGCTGTCACCTTGGCGGGCGACGATCTCCGTGTCGTTGAAGCGGAAACTTATGTCGCCGGCATCGGCGTCAAGACGGCGAAACATCGAAGCGCCTGCTGGAGAAAGTGGGGAAATGTGCCGGCAGTGCGCCGGCGAGGATGGCGGGTGCCAGTGCCAGTGCATGCGCGCCGGCGAGGGTGACGCCTTGGTCGAGCGACAATTCGAGTGGAGCGAGACACG
>CAINEA010000023.1 GCA_903847525.1 uncultured Acetobacteraceae bacterium
AAAGGAAGAATGCGAACCCGATGCCGCCGATTCTGATTCTATTCGTAAACTAAGCGCCAACTTTGAGCTTCTTTTGTTCTGCAACGGATCAGGTGGAAAATGAGGGGAGGCTTAAGGTCAGCGCCACTTCGCATCAAGAACCTTTCCGAGTTGGAGATTGGGCGGACTCTGATACTCCAAAGTTCCGCCCTCGGTCACATCTTGATCGACCGGACGGAGGTCAAAAACAATGTCGATATAGAGATGCCGCTGCCAAAGACGACGCTGCAAATGATCAACACCTACCTCAAGCGCTTTCACAATCTGCTGGCGCCACCGGGCTGTATGATGCTGTGGCCGAGCGCAGACAGTGGCCACAAACGTCCGACCGTTCTGGCTACACAAATCAGCGCTTGTATCCGGGAACAATGCGGTATCGAGATGAATGCGCATCTGTTTCGCCACCTCGCAGCCAAACTCTATCTCGAAGCCAACCCAGGGGCCTACGGCGTCGTTCGCATGCTCCTCGGGCACAAGTCCATCGAAACCACGATCAAGGCCTATTGCGGCACCGAATATGCCGCGGCATTTAAGGCATATGACGACGTAATTGCAGGCCGCCGCAGTAGCGACCTCATTACGCGCGAGCCGATCCGCGTCGCCAATGGGCATCGCTGATGCGCCAGCGGAACCCAAGCCGACCTGGCCGGCGCCTCGGGATGCCGGTCGAAGCGTGGCCGCCCACGGATCAGATCGCCTGGAATGCCGCATTTACGATCAAGTCCCCGTTCGGTGGCCGACTGAAGGGCACGAAGCTGCGTCAACCCACCCGTGACGCGATCGCCACATGCTACGCGCGCTGGCTCCTGTGGCTGCAGGTGCGCGATCCGGAAGCGCTTTTTCTCGATATCGAGAAACGCACGACCAGCGAGCGTGTCACGGCCTACCTGACCGACCTGAACGATGAAATTACGCCCCGTGCCCTCACCAATTATGCGCTGAGGCTTACATCGGCGTTGAAGCTGATGGCCCCAAAACACGACTGGTCATGGCTCAATCTAATCATTCGTAAAATGGAGCGACATGCGAAGTCCTCCAAAACACAGCGCTGGCCATTTATCCTCAGCAATCAGCTTCTCGCGTATGGCATCGAATTGATGAGGGTGGCGGCTGATAACTCCAACCTGACGGACGATCGGCGCGCGGAGCAGTTCCGGGATGGGTTAATGATCGCATTCCTTGCTGCCCGCCCGCTGCGCCGAAAGAACATGCTCGAACTGGAGATTGGTGTGCACCTGACGGAAACGGGGGACGGCTTCAAAGTGGCCCTGCCGCCTGAATCCATGAAGAACCATTCCTCCCTAGAATTCACACTGCCCGCCGTGCTCGTGCCGTTCATGCGAGACTACCTGACCCTGTATCGGCCGGTCCTTGGCGCCGGCCCGTATGGCGCAACAGCCGGCAATCCCGAGCATGTCGCTGCTTTATGGCTTGCGCGCAGCGGCGCGCAACTTCCATCTGACAGCTTTGCTGACATGATCACGGCCCGGATCCTGCATCGCTTCAAACTGCGGTTCTTGCCGCATGATTTCCGGCGATGCGCCGCCACCACGATCGCTCAGAACAACCCCGAAGAATACATGATTATCCGGGTGATTCTCGGCCACGCGACCATCGCCATCGCCGAACAATATTATATCCACGCCAAAGGCATTGAGGCAGCTCGCCTGTTCCAGGCTGCGATGATCGACAAGCGCAAGGCCCTCGACGAAGCAGGTTTCGAACATCCGTGTTTTTAGGGTCTCACAATATTGGCACCCGTTCTGGAATAATTTACTTGACAAACTATGGTCGTGACGGACGCCGCGGCCGGTCGAACCAGAGTTCAGGCCATTCCAATCCATATGGCGCACGCGTTGACTTGTCCAAATCATATAATCTGATGCTCCGGCAAGGTCGTGACGGCGTGATGGGGGCATGGATGCACCCGATTCCAGCACGATGGAGGCAATCACCGACGAGACCAGCAAAGTGGTCCCGTCGACCCCTCGCGTCCGTGCTCAGGGCAATGTCCGAGGTGGACCCCAAATCCTGGACAGGTAGTTAAGAGAGACTCCCGCCCCTAAAACGGCCTGAAGGCCAGGGGTTACGGATGATGAATGTTCGCAAAA
>CAINEA010000024.1 GCA_903847525.1 uncultured Acetobacteraceae bacterium
CGCCATAATCTTCAGGAGGGTTGATTTGCCGGCGCCGTTGACGCCGAGCACGCCGATCTTCACGCCGGGCAGGAAGGACAGCGTGATGCCCTTGAACACTTCCCGGCCGCCGGGAAATGCCTTGGTCACGTCCTTCATCACATAGACATACTGATAGCTGGCCATAAGCCGCGCGCTCCTGAAGCGAGATTTGCGGGTGTTCTAAGGGCGGGTGAGCCTAGCGGCAACCGGCCCGCGGGCATGGCCGATAGGCCCTCGGCAAGGGCGAAGCCTGCTTTGCAAGCCATGCCCGCGTATCAAACCCGTTGTCTCACCCCCGTCGAATTCGAGACGACCTAGCACCCGGCAGGACGGCATGGATACCTTCTTCATACGCGACGACGCGCTAAACAATCACCAAGGCATGATCCATCTCGGTCCGCCGAGGGCCGTCGGGACATCGAACACTGCCACCGGATCGTCCAACCCCAATCCGTGAGCTTGCCAGTGCCCCAGTTATACGAACGGTTGCAGCGATCGAAGCCGCCGTGATGCGCCCAAAATGGCGATCAAGCCGACTGCCAGAAGGCCCCCACTGCCGGGCTCAGGCACGTCGGCCGTAATCGTAAAGACTTTGCCATTCGCCTTCAGGGCAAGATACAAATCGCCGGCAGGATCTTCACTCAACCGGGCATCCACACGCGGGCTGATCAGCCAGGAATTATACCCATACAGATCTTCGAGATCTACGACTTTGCCGTCAATTCCGACCAGTAGGGTGTGAACGGTCGCCTGTCCATTGGCATCCAGCACGTTCGGATCAAAGTAGAAAAGCTTGCCGCTGATAATATCGGCCATGACATACATCCCGTTCAGGGCCGCAATGTCGCCACGATATAGGAAGCCACTCCCGAGGGCGGCCCCACCCGGATTGCCGCCCGAGATATGGCTCCACTCAGCAATTGGATAGGTCAGGTTAAAGGAAAGATCATTGGACGGAAGTGGATAGACGTTTTCATCGGCTGCGCCGCCCGAGGTATTGTAAGCGTAACCCGTTGCCAGCGTGCCTTCGCGGAACGGCCATCCATAGTTCGCGCCTGGGCGCCCGACGTCCACTTCTTCGACAAAGCCTTGGCCGATATCGTTAATATACATTGCGTGACTGCCCCCCAGGTCCCAGCTGAAAGACTGGGGATTGCGCAGTCCATAGGCCCAGACCTCCGGGAGCGCGCCGGCGGTAGTGACAAAGGGATTGGTGAAGGGCACCGAGTAAGGCAGGTTTCCGGATTGCAATGGATCAATTCTCAGGATTTTACCGTGCGGGCTGGTTAGGTCTTGGGCGCTCTTTCCCGGGTCGTTATAGGCGGCTTGTCCAACGCCGATGTAAAGATTGCCATAGTCCGAACTACCCGGTGCGGCTGTCGGATTGAATGCGATCGTGCCAAGGGTCAGCCCAGCCCCACTAAGCCGCATTACCTCCCGTGACGTGCCAGAGAAAGTCGGCGCCGCCGGGTTCGTTGATGTCCACTCCGTCAGCACTATATCGTTGATATTGGGCGGCTCGCCGGCAAAGCTAAGCGGAGCGGCGCCATGCGTAATTGTGGAAAGAGTATAGAACTTACCGAATCCCGGCAGCTGCGGGTTGCCATTGAAGTTTGGATTGAAAGCGAAAGAGTCGAATCCGTTCAACTCCGGAAAATAGGAAGCATTGAACCCGGGCAATGCCGTTTTCAGGTTGAGATATACGGTCGGTGCGGCACCGAAAATGCTCGTCTGATAAAGGAAACCTGTCGTATCATTTACAAATAGCCGCCCGCTATTGTCGGATAGACCCTGAACATAGTCGATCCGGGCGGCCGGGGCATTTGGGCCATTATGGTCGCTGGGAATTGTCACCAACGGCGCGATATTCACCATCAGCCCGGTTGGCGTAACGGGGGCAAAAAGAGGTTCCGTCAGCGGCGCCGGGCCTGTCGCATGGGCCGGAGCGACGGTGGCAAACGAACATGCAAAGGCCATTGCCGCCACCTGAAATTCACGCATCCGTCCCATCAAGTGGTCTCCTTCCCCAGTAGCAACATCCAATTCTTTCAGGTCGTTGGTCGCAAGATACCTGTCATGGACCGCTGACATTCATTGCCAGATAAATTCTATATTCGCAACAAGCAATTACAAAAACCATTCTGGCCGAGTTACCGCTACTGCGGAACGAAACACGAACGGCTCGCCCGATGTGGAATAGGATGGTGCCTTCACGCCAGCGAGGCGGTAGGGTGTTCTGACATCAGCACAGATTGATGTTGCATCGCAGCACTTTCGACGCGAAAGCAGCGTCTTGCCAGGAGCTAACTTATGCGTATCGACGCCATCGCCATCGGCAAAAACCCGCCGGAGGATGTCAACGTCATCATCGAGGTGGAGATCGGCGGCGAACCGATCAAATACGAGATGGACAAGGAGGCCGGCACCTTGTTCGTCGACCGCTTTCTGCACACCCCGATGCGCTATCCCGGCAATTACGGCTTCGTGCCGCATACCCTGTCCGACGATGGGGACCCGATCGACGTGCTGGTCGCCAACACCCGCCCGATCGTGCCAGGAGCGGTGATCAATGTCCGCCCGGTCGGGGTGCTGAAAATGGAAGATGACGGCGGCGGGGACGAGAAGATCATCGCCGTGCCCTCCCCCAAGCTGACCAAGCGATACCTGCACGTGAACAACTACACCGACCTCCCGCAGATCACGCTGGAGCAGATCCAGCACTTCTTTGAGCACTACAAGGATCTGGAGCCGGGCAAGTGGGTCAAGATCATAGGTTGGGGCGATGCGGCGGAGGCCCGGCAGCTGATCATGGAATCGATCGAGCGAGCCAAGAAGGCAGCCTAGCCAGCCAGCCTCGATCACTCTGCAAATCGGGTCTTGCAACGCAAGAACCCGGTTCTTCAGACTTTTTCGCCGCTTATGGGCATTGTTGGTGGACCGGTCGGCTTGACCGGTCTGTTGCGCCCCCTGATAGTCCCCCCACTAGCCAGGACCGCGGGTCAATGCGCGGGCTGGCCGAGATGGCGTGTGCCGTCTCGGATCCAATCAATAAATAAGGGAAACTTTGGATGCAGTCCGCCTACATCTTGATCATCGTTTGCGGTGCGCTGGCGCTGCTGTACGGTCTCGTCACGGCACGCCAGGTCTTGGCCGCGGATGCCGGTAATGCACGCATGCAGGAAATCGCCGCCGCCGTTCAGGAAGGCGCTGCCGCCTATCTGAACCGCCAGTACACCACCATCGGCATCGTCGGCCTGATCATCCTCGTTATCCTCGGCCTGACACTCGGCATTCAGGTGGCGATCGGCTTCCTGATTGGCGCGGTGCTCTCGGCGATCGCCGGCTATGTCGGCATGAACGTCTCGGTGCGCGCCAATGTCCGCACCGCGCAGGCATCCCGCAAGGGCCTGGCCGCCGGCCTCGACATCGCCTTCAAGGCGGGGGCCATCACCGGCATGCTGGTGGTCGGCCTCGGGCTGCTCGGCGTCGGCATCTACTATATCGTGCTGCGCGGCCAGATGGTCGGCGACAACATCCGTCCGGTACTTGAAGCCCTGGTCGGCCTGTCCTTCGGCGCCTCGCTGATCTCCATCTTCGCGCGCCTCGGCGGCGGCATCTTCACCAAGGGCGCCGACGTGGGCGCGGACCTGGTGGGCAAGGTCGAAGCCGGCATCCCCGAGGATGACCCCCGCAACCCCGCCGTGATCGCCGACAACGTGGGCGACAACGTGGGCGACTGCGCCGGTATGGCCGCGGATCTGTTCGAGACCTACGCCGTCACCATCGTGGCGACCATGCTGCTGGCCGCCATCTTCTTCAAAACTGAGATTCGCGACACCATCTTGCTGCTGCCGCTTTGCATCGGCGCGGTGTGCATCGTCACTTCGATTATCGGCACCTACTTTGTGAAACTCGGCGCCAGCAACAACATCATGGGGGCCTTGTACAAGGGTCTGATCGTCACCGGGGTGCTGTCGATGATCGCTGTCGCCGGCGTCATTGGCTGGCTGACCGGCTTCTCCACCCCGCTGCCGCTGATCGCCGGCGGTTCGGTGAACGGCATGAACCTGTTCGTCTGCTGCCTGACTGGCCTGGCGGTGACGGGCTTCATCGTCGTCATCACCGAGTACTACACTTCCACCGAGTACCGCCCGGTGCGCAGCATCGCCCAGAGCTCTACCACCGGCCACGGCACCAACGTCATCCAGGGCCTGGCCATGTCCATGGAAGCGACGGCGCTGCCGGTGCTGGTCATCTGCGTCGGCATCATCGTCTCGTACATGGTCGCCGGCCTGTTCGGCATCGCCATCGCGGCCACCACCATGCTGGCGCTGGCCGGCATGATCGTGGCGCTGGATGCCTACGGCCCCGTTACCGACAATGCCGGCGGCATTGCCGAAATGGCGGACCTGCCGAAGG
The DNA here is from genome assembly GCA_903847525.1 of uncultured Acetobacteraceae bacterium. Lineage (GTDB taxonomy): Bacteria > Pseudomonadota > Alphaproteobacteria > Acetobacterales > Acetobacteraceae > PALSA-911. The sequence goes on from CAINEA010000024.1 coordinate 4,441, forward strand.
AAGTGCGCGTGACCACGGATGCGCTGGACGCGGTCGGCAACACCACGAAGGCCGTGACCAAGGGCTACGCCATCGGTTCGGCTGGCCTCGCCTCCC
>CAINEA010000025.1 GCA_903847525.1 uncultured Acetobacteraceae bacterium
CCCTGGTCGAAGCCAGCAGCTCTGAGGAAACGCTCTGCGGCACCAGCGTGCCGTTGACGCTGACGGTCACCGATCGCAGCTTCACCTATGTGCTGCGCGAGCCGCAGGTTCGCTACGCGCCGGAGAAGCGGTTCCTGGTACAGATCAACCAGGACGGCAGCTTCGCCAGCCGATCCGGTTCAGCCAGGCTGCAGGGTCAGGCGTCCGGCAAGGGCCTGAGCGGGGACGTGTTCGGCGAGGCCTGCAGTTTTCACTTCGACACATCGCGGCCCTGACCGCGCGCCCGCCAACGAGGACAAACCAATGCGCTGCCTGCTTCCGATGTTCTTGCTCTGCCTCGCGATTGCCGGATGCGGCGGCGGCATGACCTACGATATCGCGCCGCTGCCCGGTTCCACGGTCAATCCCGGCGGCGACGAACCCTATTGCCCCAGCGGACAGCAGCCGCCCTGCAACTAATCGTCGGAGCAAAGCGCGACCGGCCGGCTTGAAGCCGGCCGAGTCGCGCGCTGTTCAGGCCGAACGTGCCGCTACCGCGGCGTCGATATGGCCAACCAGCGTGGGATCGAGCTTCAGGCCCTGCGCCAGGGACTGCAAGAACGCCTGCTCGGACACGGACAGCTTGTCCGCGGTTGCCCGCGCCATCGTGTAGACCTGCACCGCGAGTTGCTGGTTGCCGCCGACCGCAGCGGCGATATCGGCCGCGCTAGCAGGCGATTTCAACTCGCCTTGCAGGAACGAAACGGCAGCCTCATCCAAGCCGAGGCCCTTCACCTGAGCGGCGATCTTCTCCCGCTCGGACGCATCCACCTCGCCGTCCGCGGCGGCCGCGGCGACCATCGTGCGCAACAGCAGCAGCGCGCTGTCATGCGAATGGTCGTCCGGCGCGAAACCGGTGGCGGCAGGCGCGGTGGCGTCATCGAGCATTGGGATGCCGGCGGTCAGCGGCTTGCCGGCCTGATAATTGGCGAAAGCCTTGTAGGCGAGGCCGCCGAGCAGGCCGAGGCCGCCCAGCTTCACCGCGCCACCGGCCGCGGAACGCCCGGCCGAGGTGCCCAACAGCAGCGTGGCCAATCCGGCAAGGCCGGCGGTGGTGGCAACCGTGTTTTCCCCGGCCAGCTTGGCTGCCTGGTTCAACAGATTGCCCGCCTGGGTGCCTTCGAACTGCTTGCCGGCCTGGGCGAGCGCATCCGCGACGGCCGAACCGGCCTGGTCTGCCATCTGCTTGCCATCCTGCACGGCCGAGGCGGCTGTCGTGCTGACTTTGTCGGTAATCGTGCTGGCGGTATCTCCGCCAAGAAGGGAATTCAGCAACTGGCGTGCATCGAACATCGTTTGACCCCCGTGGAAATCCGAAACCGCCTGTTAGCGTAAATCAAACCGGCCGGTCGCACGACAGTTTTGTTGCGAAGAGCAAAGGCAACGGAACGCCCGCTTAGCCCGCCTGCAGGAAATCCGCCACCATCTGGGCGTTGAACAGCTGGAACCGCGCCTGGACGAAGCCGGGCTTGCCGAGCCCCCAGACCCAGCGGACCGACCCGGCGGTAAAAACCTTGCCGCCGGCCGGCGAACGGAAATAGACCGCCTCGGCGATGCCGGGCTTGCCCTCCACATCGACGGCCTTGCCGCTGAACAGCACTCGGATCGAAGCTGGGTCGATTGCCGGGATGAACGACGTCGCGGCGTTCCATAGCCGCTGGCCGTTGCCATCGGGGTCGCTGTTGTCCCACTCGTAGCCGACGAAATCGCCGATCGGATCGCCGGGCCGATAGCCAGTGCCGGTGAAGAACGGCAGCCCCGTATCCACCGCGTAATACGGATAGACCGGCATCGGGGTGCCTTCCTGGCTAAACCAGCCCTGATAGGCAGCGCCGGTCAGCATCGTCTCCGGCCACCGCCCATCTTCACGAAACAGGGTGGTGATCTGGACATCCTGCGGCACCAGGCTCGGCCGCCAGAACACCGGATCGTCGGCGGTTTTGAAACAGATCATCTGCCGGCCGCGCGCTTGCGGATCGCTGCCCTGATTCACATCGGCGTAGCGAACCTGCCAATAGGCGGCGTCCGCGCCCAAGAACATCGTGTTCTTGCCAAGCGCAAAGATCCGTCGGTGCATCGCCTTGAACTCGGTCAGCGACCAGTATTCGTTATGCGCGCCCGAGATCAGCAGGCGGTAGTTCTCGGTGAATGCCGGATCGCGGTGAATGTCGAAATTGGTCGCGTAATCCACCTTCCAGCCATGCTCGGCGGCCAGTTTCTCCAGCCAGAGGGTCAGGAAATACTCGTACTCGAAGAACTCCGGGCCACACGGCCGATCGAAGGTCAGCGCCTGGGCGGCACTGCCAATGAAGTCGCTGGAATAGAAACTGTAGCCGCCCCATTCGTTGTAGGCCTGCCAGGTGTTGGTGCTCAGCAGCAACAGGATGTCGCCGCGCTTCGCCGCGTCCCCGCGTGCCGCGTTGGTCACCACGATATAGGCGACGTTGGCGTCGCGGTTGCCATCGCTGTCATCGATGAAATCGAGCGCGTAATAGCCGGAAGTCCAGCCATTTGTGGCAATGTCCTCCAATTCGGCCGGCCACCCGGCACCGATCGCCGCCGCGGTAATCTCGACCGCTTGCTGGCTCACGGCCACGGACGGGCTGCGCCACACCAGCTTGCGATCGGGGCCGGGTTCGCCGGGATGATGGCCGATCCGATAGATCTCGACCTTGCCGTTCACCTTCGCATGGTCCGGTCCGGTGGAGAGCATCAGGTTGAAGGTCTCGCCGGTGTCGACGCTATGCCGATCGGCATAGCCCCAGACGCGCGTGCCGGCGTAATAGCTTCGCCAGATGGATTTGGCCGGCGGCGCGGCCGGCGTTGCCGGTGACGGTTCGGTTGGTCCAGGCGCCACCGATTGCTCGGACGGTGCCGAACCGCCCGCCGCTCGTGCCGCCCGCCCCCCCCCAAGACCTGCGAGCAGCGCGGGTAGAAGGCCGCCGAGCAGCGGCCGGCGCGCTACCAGTTCCGGCCCCCGTCAACCCGCATCTGCGCCACCGGCCATATCCGGCGCACCCAGCCGATGCGTCGCCCGGCAGGTGTGTCGGCAACCAGGGTCCGAGACCCCGCTCCGACCAGATCATCCCAGGAGTGCCGCGCGCCCAGCAGCCCGAAAATGCCATACAGCGCGCCCACGCCGATCAGAGAGCCGTAGATCAAATGCATCGACCGACCCTCGGCAAAATCCACACCCGCCTGCAGCAGGCCCAGCAACGCGATGGCGTAGCAGGCCGCGACGTAGAGGCGTGGGGTCCGGGTTCGGCCGAGGATCTTCGGCGTGCGCCCGAACGGAATCGCCTTGCCCCCGGCGGCCTGGCGCAGCGACAGGATCGTTCCAGCGAGGTTGGCTGGGATCAGCAGGACCGTCAGCGCATAGACTTGGATCAGGTCGCGCCAGCGATAGCCGGCCCGGGCCAGATCCCAGCCGAGCAGGATATAGTACGGCAGCATCGTCAGCGGCATCCACACCGGCACCAGGCGATCGTCGAACGGACAGAGCAGCAGCAAGGGCAGCCCGATACCGGCGATCGCCGCCGACAGCAGGTTGGCGACCCGCAGCAGCGCGTCCGCGATCGGCCGCAGCGACACCGGGCGCCGCAGGGCGTGGCGCAGCAGACGCGGCAGTATCAGCAGCCCGCCATTGGCCCAGCGGCGGCGCTGGATGATCAGCGAACCAAAATCCGCCGGCGTCGCGCTGTAGGTCAGCCGGCCCGGGGCATGGTGCACCCGCCACCCCTTTGCCAGCAGATCGACGGTCGCGGCGGAATCCTCGATCTGGATCCGGTCATCGATGAACACCGGCACGGAATAGCCGCGTTCGGGAACGGTCCTCGCAATATCCAGCAGCGCCCGATGGCGGATCAGGGCGCTGGCGCCAACCCAGAACGATGCCCCCAGATAGGCCATTCCCTGATGGGTGAAGAACTGCGAGTCGGTCGAGGATGCCGCGGCACGCTCGAGCGCATTGGGAGCTCCCGGCACCGCCGTATAGGGCGTCTGCGCCACCGCCACCCGCTCATGGCCCGGCTGTTCCATCAGCGCGACCAGACGCAGCGCATAATCGGAGGTGATCAGGCTGTCGGCATCCACCGTCACGATGTACTCCGCCGGCGGAACCCGGCATGTCGCCGCCGCGGGATCGCATGCCAGCAGATGCAAGCCATCCGTCCGCTGTTCGACGTGAAAACTGCCCCCGACCAGCCCGATATAGCTGTTGAGGTTCATGGCCTTGTTCGGCGCATGGGACAGGTTAACGAAACGCTTGCGCTCGAAACTGTCGAACTCGACGCGCAGCAGCGCCCGCAGACGCCGTATCTCGTGCGACCCGTCCCGCTCTCGCGACGGGTTGCGGCGTAGGAACGCGGCATGGCGGCGATGCTGCCGCGCGGGTTCGCGTAGGATACGCTCCTGGAACAGATGATCCGTGTGGGTTCCGGGCGCGCCCGCGGCAAAACCCGTGGCCAGTCCGTCCAGCCAGTCGGCCACGGCGCCGTATGCCTCTGCGAGTTTGTCCGAGATGTCCGGCGATGCGGTGTCCATCTCCCGCAAGGCTGCATCGATCCCGTCCGCCTGCGCATCGAACAGGGCCTGCAATTCACCGGGAATGGCACGGCAGGCCACCAGCCCGGTCTCGGTCGAACCGGTATTGTCGATAAGCGGCGGATCGTCGATCAGCAGCACGATGCGCCGGCCGGGATATTCCGCGAGCGCGGCCGAAATGAGCGTCTGGCGCACAACATCCGGTTGTTCCTTATAGGAAGGCACCAACACCAGCAGTTTCGCCCGCTCCCCTCCCGAATAGAGCGGGCTACGGGCGGAATCGAACGGGGCTTCGAAACGCAGATGGGCCAGCCGGCGGATGCAGCCATATTGCGCGCATTGGTAGACGAGGTTGCTGCCGGCCAGCAGGTAGAACAGACCATATACCAAGGCCGCCTGCAGGGTCAGGACGGTGCTGCCAACCGGAGCGCCTCGCAGCACAGCGATCAAATGCAATGTCGCGAACACGGTGCCGGCAATCGTGGCCCCTGCCAGCGCGAAAATCAGGCAAATCTGCCAGAAAGGGCC
>CAINEA010000026.1 GCA_903847525.1 uncultured Acetobacteraceae bacterium
CAAGAAGCCCGTCCATGGGGTTGAGGGGACGAGTCCCCTCACGGGTGAAGGGCAGCGCCCTGCCGGGGTCTGGGGCGGAGCCCCAACCTTGCTGGCCCCAACCTGGACGCTAGACGGTGCGAGTTGCTGATGGGTGAAGATGCGGATCGGCGCCGAGGGATGGAGCGGGTTCGTTGCTCAACTGCCGCGCCGCCCGGTAGGCATCGAGTTGGCGTTCTCCGGGGATCGAGTGGGTCAGGCCGCCTGCCCTATTGTGAAACTCGATGACCACCAGGCCCAGGGTCGGATCCAGACGAAGGCTCGGGTTGGGCATCGTATCGGCGCTGATGCCCGATGCTGGCGTTGCAGACGTGCCCTGAATAACCGGCCCGGCGGCCGGGTCCGGCGAGGCGGGTGCGGCTGGACGGATGACCAGATCGTTCGGCATGGGAGGGTGCCCGACAAAGAAGGGATGTCGCAAAATAGCGACCAATCGTTAACATCGCGTGACCGATACCTAACTCGGATGCCAGTCCAGCCGCTTGCCGAGCCAGCGGCGGATTTCCAGCAGCGTGCCGGATTCGGCCACCGTCGCGGAGACCTCCACGGCGCCCGGAGCCCCGCCATGAACACGAATCACCTGGTCGGATGCCGGATTGGCCAGCACGGCCGCCGCCTCACTCCCGATCCGGCGCCATTTCGCCACCATCGCCGCCGGCGTGAGTTGCGGCAGAACGACCGCGAATTCCAGCCGGGCCGCGGCCGCGATCGCCTGCCAGCCGTCGAACAGCGCCCCATAGGCCGCTTGTGGGCGTGACGCCATCAGCAGTTCGGAAAACTCCGGCAGGTCCGGGAACCGCGGGTCGCGTATTGCTTTGCCACCTTCGTTGAGGATGCCGAGGCCAAATACCGGCTGCATACCCAGGTCGGACAGCGCCGCCACCTCATCGGCCAGTTTAGGCCCGCGCAGCAGCGCCGCATCGATGCTGCCCTTCGCCAGCGCAGCGCGCACGGAAGCTTCGTCCATCAGGCCCGCAACCGGCACCGGCTGCGCCCCCAGCAGGTCGACGCCCAACAAAGCGGCAAGTTCAGGCCCCACCAGAGACGCGGTGGCAATCCGGACCTTCCGTCCAGGCGCCAATGCCGCGGGTCCGCCGCGCAAAGCCACAACGCCGGAACAAACGCCTGCCATCACCGGCACCCAGTGCCCGACATCGAATTGCGCCCTGGGATCGCCGACCAACCAGGCTAGGGCGGCAGCGCCCGGAACCACCAGCAGGCTTGATCCGTCGGGCGCTGTGCGGGCCTCGAACTGGTTGGCACCGGTGACGCCATCGGCCGCCCCGGTGGGAACGCCGCGCACTCTGGCCCCTGGCGGCAGCGCCTGCGCCAACGCGGACAGGACGCTCCGTGCCCACCGATCTGTGGCGCCTCCCTCGGGACCGGCAATCGTCGCCAGGATGTCGGTCGGGAACGGCGACCCGGCATTGGCTGCGCTCGTGATCTGGCCAGGCAGCGTCTGACCATTTGATGTCTGGGCGGAAGCGGCCAAGCTGCGCCTGGCCGGGCCCGAGATCGCCAGGGGCAAACCAGCCAGGACGCCCAGCAGACTGCGCCGGGTAGAACCGATCCGCCGATCCTCGCGCGGACCGGGCTCCAGCGGAGCGTCGGTCATATCGCCTCCCACGGCATGGGACAGGGCAGCATGCCGCCAAGTCCAGGAGGTATTCCTACCCCAGTCGTGGCAGATGACAAAACCGCGGCAGGTACGGGTAACCGCACCGCTCAGGAATCGTAGGAGACCAGCGTGTTCACCGGCACATCCAGCCGCTTGCGCCCGTTCAGGAAGGTCAGCTCGATCAGGGTCGCCGCGGCAGGCACCTCGGCACCGACCTTGCGTAGAAGTTCGATGCCGGCCGCCATCGTGCCGCCGGTGGCCAGCAGATCGTCCACCACGACCACGCGCTGGCCTGGGATCACCGCATCGGCCTGTACCTCGATCCGGTCAGTGCCATATTCGAGCGCATAGTCCAGCCCGATCACCGGACCCGGCAGCTTGCCGCGCTTGCGCAGCATGATGAAGCCACAGCCGAGCTTCAGCGCCAATGGCGCGGCGATCAGGAAGCCGCGGCTTTCCACCCCGGCGATCAGGTCCGGCTGGAAAACACGGACCGCCTTGGCCATCCGGCCCATCGCTACCTGCCAGGCATCCTCATGCCGCAACAGGGTGGAGATGTCGTAGAACAGGATGCCCGGCTTGGGGAAATCCGGAATGCCCCGGATATGGTCCTTGAGATCCATGCGATGACGGCCTTGTACGGTGTAACTCAAATCGGGCTTTTACTGCGAAGCGGAGAAATCCGCCAATTTCACGCCGCAACTCCGGACAGGTTCAGTTCCCGCGCTCGCAGACACCGCACCTGATGCCCGGGGGCGATCTCCTCCAATGCCGGCGTTTCTACCCGGCAGCGATCCACCGCATGGGCGCAGCGCGGATGGAAATGACAGCCGGTGGGCGGGTTGGAGGGATCGGCGACCTCGCCCTCCAGCACGATTCGCTTCGCCCGCTGCCTGGGATCTGGCACAGGCACCGCCGAAAGCAGCGCCGCCGTATAGGGATGACGCGGCGTGGCGAAGATGTCCGCGGTCGGCGCGATCTCCACGATCCGGCCGACATACATGACCGCCACCCGGTGGGAGACGTGCTTCACCACCGACAGATCATGCGCAACGAACAGGTACGACAGCCCCAGCTGGTCCTGCAAATCCAGCATCAGATTGACGATCTGCGCCTGCACCGAGACATCCAGCGCCGACACCGGCTCGTCGGCCACGATCAGCGCGGGGTTGAGCGCCAGGGCGCGCGCGATGCCGATACGCTGGCGCTGGCCGCCGGAG
>CAINEA010000027.1 GCA_903847525.1 uncultured Acetobacteraceae bacterium
GGGAAGCTTGACTCATGCCGCGACTCGCGTGTCAACCGTCGATCAGCGATCGACTACCTGGGCAGTTACCTAAATCGTTGTCTTGATCGCATCACTATTGGGACCGAAGCGAGACTTTTCGCGACTCTGCGCCTAGGTTGTCCCGATTCGCGGTGACAGACCGCGCCCGGAGAGGCATGCCCCGACCCGTAAAAATTCAGGATGCACCCGCCAGCCGCCACGCCCTAGACCCGAATAGGGCATAGAGGCGCCCAATTTTTGCAGCGCCGTCCCCCCAGCCTGAACGTAGATGCGCGCGGCCGAAACGGTTCGTGTGTCAAGACTTGAAATTGCCAATGCCCCGGCGTCAATAATGCTCGATGTCGCTACGATTCAGGCCTGCCGATCATAGACCGACGGAACAAATGCAAGGGTAGGATTGTGCGCGTGCGATTCAGCCAGTTGATAAAAAACGATTCCCACCTGGACCAGAGCGTTACGAGCTCATCCTCACCTTAAGCCTGCCAGATCCAGCCCGGCAGCTTGTCGCCGCGGGCTTGTGGGTCGGTTCGTGCATAAAGCCAGGCGACGTTGCTTTCGCGAGCCTCAATCGCGGTCTGATAACCGGGCAGAAAAGTAAAGAAGAAAACAATGATGCCAAGGCCCAGAGCTCCTTCTGGAATGGTCAGCAAATGACCCGCAGTTCCCTTCGGCGGAAAAAACCAAGCGTATTGAGCGCGAAACCGCTGGCAATGAACGCGGACAGCCAGGTGTCTTCCGTGCCAGATGCCCAAATCATCAAGGTGAAACCAGTCTGCGCAAGCGCGAACCAGGAGCTGATGAGACAAACGATGAATGTCGGCAGTATCCAGGTCAACCCATCCTGGATACGCTCATAGCGGCTTCCGCGCAGAGCGATCACGAATGTCCTGATCACAAGATTCTGAACCAATGACGCGATCGGATCGCGCCAGCGGCGGTTCGGCAACCCAGTGCCGAACATGGACGCGAACAGCATGACAATGCATGCCGCACCCCCCCCCCCCGAGGAACCCGGCCGCCTGGGTGTAATACCCCACACCTAACGTCCCAATGACGATGACTCTGGTAGCTGAGTCGGGGGGCGTCGCACAAGCACGGTTTCCAAGACAGCACTGCCGGCAACGAAGGCCGCGATCATGAGGATATACCAGGGCTGTGACTGGGCCAGGGACCAAAGGAAAACCAATAGAACGGCCCCCATCGTGGCTGCACCAGCCAAGATCATGATTCGCGAACCGTGCGTCTCATGCACCAGCCGCCAATGCGCGACATAGACGGAAATATAGGCGATCAGGAATGTGGCACTCGCGATGTTGGCGATGGCGTTCAGGTTGAGAAAGTTCATGCCGAGCAGTACGGCGGCCACGCTTAACACGATGCCGTTGGTGCCGCCGCGCCAAAGGCGATGGTCGAAGGCGCGCGGCAGCCGGCCGGTCTTGGACATCGCCTCGGCGATCTGGATGGCGCTGAACAACGTTGCGTTGATCGCCGATGCCGTGGCGAGCAGCGCACCGACGGATACGGCGATGAAGCCGGCATGGCCCGGCACCGGGCGTGCCGCTTGGGCGACGGCAGTATCCGCATGGGCCGAAAGTTCGGCGGGCGAGACGCTTTGCAGAACGACCACGGCGAGACCGACATACAGCAAGGCCACAACACCGATCGCGAGGTAGATCGCCCTGGGGATGGTTCGGGCGGGATTGGCAACGCTGCCAGCCGCATTCGCCATCATCCCGTAGCCCGCATAGGCCAAAAAGGTGAGCCCGACGCTGGAGACGATGCCATACACTCCAGGGTGAACATGCTCGCTGAGCTGGTGGGCGGGAACAGCGGTGACCCCGGCCAGCATCAGTCCGGTCAGAATCATCAGCTTGATCGTCACTAGCAGCAGTTCGGCCTTGCCCACCATACCCGAGCCGGCGATGGTCAGCAGGATCAGGATGCCGGAGCCGTAAACACCGATCCAGAATGGGTTGGAGACGCCGTGCAGCAACGGTGCCGCATAGGCGCCGAACGCCTTGGCGACCATCGCGACCGTCACCGCCAGCGTGATCAGGTAGATCAGCGACAGGGTGCCGGAGAGGCGGCCGACCCCGAAGGCCTTGTCGAAATACTCACTGATGCCGCCGGCCTGCGGAAAGCGCGCGGCGAGTTTGGCGTAGGAATATCCCGACAGCGCGGCGACCCCGCCGCCGAGCGGGAAGGCGAGGTAGGTTGCACTGCCGGCCACCAGCGCCGCCTGCCCAAGCAGCGCGAAGATGCCGGCGCCCACCATCGAGCCGATGCCCATCGCGGCGACCGACCAGACATTCATGGCATCCCTCCGGTGCGCACGATCCCATCCCGCCGTTCAGGCGGAACGGAACAGGTTGAGCCCAAGCGCCTTGGCCACGGCGGCGACGCCGGCCTGCGCCTTGACGCTGTTGCCGACCGGGTCCAGCGGCGGCGCGAAACCGGCGATCGCCAGCCGGCCCGGGGCCACCGCGACCAACCCGCCGCCGACCCCGCTCTTGGCCGGCAGCCCGACCTGGAAGGCCCAATCGCCGGAGGTGTCGTAGAGGCCCTCCATCATCATCTCGGCCAAGATCGGCGGCACGTTGTCGGCCTTCAGCACCCGCTCCCGTGTCACGGGATTGATGCCGCCATTGGCGAGCGTGGCGCCGATCGTGGCAAGGTCGACCGCGGTTACCAGGGTGGAACACTGGCGGGTGTAGACGTCGCAGGCCTCCATCGGGTCGCAGAACATGTTGCCGCCGCTGTACAGCAGCCAGGCGATCGCGCGGTTGTGGAAATTGGTCGTTTGCTCGGATGTGTTCACCTCGTCGCTGAGGCGGATCTGCCGGCCGGCAAGCCGGATTTGCATCGCCAGGATCTTGGCCCACCGTTCGTCCGCGTTGGCGGCGGTCAAAAGGCTCGCGGTCGCCATCGCGCCGGCATTGACCAGCGGCGACAACGGCCGGTCGTCGTGCATTTCCAGCGCCATGACCGAATTGAACGGCATCCCCGTAGGCTCGGCACCGATTTTCGCGCGCAGTTGTTCCGGCCCAACCTCCTCGATCGCCGCCGCCAAGGTCAGGACCTTGGAGATCGATTCGATCGCGAATTCGTACCGTGCGTCGCCCCGCTCGTGGACCTGCCCATCGGGCGTAACCACGGCGAGGCCGAACAGGCCGGAGGGAACCCCGGCGAGGTAGGGGATGTAATCGGCGTTCTTGCCCCCGGTGAGTGCCGACGCCGTGGCGTAGGCAGCATCCAATGAAGTGGAGATATGGGACGGATCTATCGTGATCATTCCGCCCCCCTAGCGATGCGGTTCGGTGGACGGCTTCCAGTCGGGCTTTTCCCAGTTGAACGGCTCGAAGTCGGCGGAGCCTTCCGGGGTCTTCCAGCTTGGACGGCGCAATGCGTAGATGACCAGCGGCAACAGCACGAACAGGGCATTCCCGCCGATCAATACCAACACGTAGACCGTGGGACTGCCGACCGCGATCTGGCCGGGCGGAATGAAGCTGGTGAGAAACGCAAGCAGGCTGCCTATAAAGCCCGCGCCGGCGACGATCCACATGCCCAGGTTGCCGCCGGGAACGCGATACGTCCTCGGCGTGTTCGGCTCCTTGTAGCGCAGCCAAACCGCCGCGCCGAACATCAGCAGATACATGATCAGGTAGAGCGTGACGGTCAGCTGGCTGAGGATTTGGTAGGCGGCCTGCACGGAGGGCAGCACCACGAACATCACCGCCAGCACCGAGACGATCGCCCCCTGGACCAGCAGGATATGCGTCTGCACGCCATGCACGTTGGTATATTGCAACCAGCCAGGCAGATAGCCGGCCCGGCCCACGGTCAGCACGCCCTTGGACGGACCGACCACCCAGGTCGCCACGCCGGCAAACACGCCCACCGCCAGCATGATCGCGATCACCGGCGAGAGGAACCCGAGGCCGAAGAATTTGAAGAAATCATCATAGGCAACGAGCAGGCTCTGCGTCAGATTGATCTGCGACTGCGGAATGATGAAGCCGATTGCCAGTGTGCCCAGCACGAACACCGCCAATGTCATCAGCGATGCGATCAGGATCGCCTTTGGGTAGTTGACCCCAGGGTTTTCCACTTCGGTGACGTGAACCGCGGACATCTCCATGCCGGCGTAGAACAGGAAGATGGAAGCGGCCAGCACGAGATTGTTGAAATCGGTCAGGTCCGGGATCAACGCGGCGGTGTCGAGTGGCATGTGCGACTTGCCGCCGGCCATCATATAGCCAATGCCCAGAATGATGATCAGAGCCCCCGGTATCAGCGTGCCGATCATGCCGCCCCATTTGCTGATCAGGCCGGCAATGGCGATGCCGCGGAAATTGAACAGCGTCGCGGCCCAATACGTCGCCAGCGAGATCGCCACGACATAGGTGCTGTTCGCCGACAGCGCCTGGTCCCATCGCTGGTTCGGCCCGACGAAGGCCAGGGATACCGCGGCGAAGGTCAGCACGGTTGGAAACCAGATCGTGCTCTCCACCCATTGCAGGAAGATCGCGACAAATCCCCAGCGCGGGCCGAACGCCTCCCCCACCCAGCGAAACACGCCGCCCTTCTGCGGCCAGCCGGTGGCCAGTTCGGCGGCCACCAATGAGACCGGGATGAGAAAGAACACGGCGGCGAACAGATAGTAGAAGATCGATCCCAGCCCGTACTCGGCCTCGGCGGGCAACCCGCGCAGGCTGACCACAGCGGTGAAGTTCATCATCGCCAAAGTGAATACGCCGAGTTTTCTTGGCGCGGCGATCGTGCTTGCGGCTGCACCAGGCGCGGCTGGCTTCGTTGTTGCGGACATGGGTCGGGCTCCTGGTTGCGCGGCTGCTTGGCGTCAGGTGTGGGTGTGGATCGGCACGTCCTTCTGGGTCAGCGGCACGGAAACCGGGTGCTGCTCGAAATGGGCGATGGCGCGCTTGATGTCGTCGATCAGCAACGCGGCCATGTCGCGGCTGACGCCCTGGCGGATCATTACGCGCATCACGGAGATGTCCTTCGCGCCTCCGGTCAGGGCGAAGGCCGGCACCTGCCAGCCGCGCTGCAGCAGCCGGTCCGACAGGTCGTAGAGCGTGTACGGCAGCTTCGAGCCGGGCCGGATGGTGAAGCAGCAGGCCGGGATCCCCTTCGCCGGGTCGCCGTCGTTGATGAAGTCGAACGGGCCGAGCTTGGCGATCTCCGCGGACAGCCAGCGCGTGGTGTCGTAGCAGGCCTGCTGGATGCGCTGGTAGCCGGTGCGGCCGAGGCGGAGAAAATTGTAGTACTGGGCGACCACCTGTCCGGCCGGGCGGGAGAAATTGATCGCGAAGGTGCCGACCGAGCCGCCCAGATAGGGCACGGTGAAGATCAAATCCTCGGGCAGGTCGGCAAGGTCGCGCCAGACCACCCAGCCCACACCTACCGGCGCCAGTCCGTATTTATGGCCCGAGGTGCTGATCGACTTCACCCGTGGCAGGCGGAAGTCCCAAATCACGTCCGGCGCGGTGAAGGGGGCGAGGAACGCGCCGCTGGCGCCGTCCACGTGGATGTCGATGTCCAGGCCGGTGCGCTTTTGCAGGTCGTCGAGCGCTGCGGCGATCGGCTCGACCAATTCGAACTGGCCGGTATAGGTGACGCCGAAGGTCGGCACGACGGCGATGGTGTTCTCGTCCACCGCCTCCAGCACCCGCTTGGGGTCCATATGCAGCGTGCCGGGGAGCATCGGGATCTCGCGCTTCTCGACCTCCCAGTAGCGGCAGAACTTGTCCCAGCAGACCTGCACCGGTCCGCAGACCAGGTTCGGCTTGTCGGTGGGCTTGCCGGCGGCCTTGCGCCTGGCCTTCCAGCGCCACTTCGCCGCCATCCCGCCGAGCATACAGGCTTCCGACGAACCGATGGTGGACGTGCCGACGGCATTCCCCGCATCGGGGGCGTGCCACAGATCGGCCAGCATATGGGCGCAGCGGATTTCGATCTCCGCCGTCTGCGGGTATTCCGTCTTGTCGATTATGTTCTTGTCGATCGACAGGTTCATCAACTGGTGAACCTCGGGCTCTTCCCAGGTCTGGCAGAAGGTCGCGAGGTTCTGGCGGGCGTTGCCGTCGAGGAAGAGTTCGTCCGAAACCACCTGGAAGATGTCCGAGGGGCGGTTCTCGTGCTGCGGGAAGCGGTATTTCGGCAGCGGATGCGCCAGGGCGGGAACGCCGAAGATGCTGTCGTTGATATGCGGTTCGATTGACTTGCGCGAGCGCAAAGACATGGGATTCTCCTGTGAAATTCTGTCGAACTCGACGCGGCTAGGCCGGCGCGCCGGCTACCGGGGCCAGGGCCGCACGCAATTCGTCCTCTTTGGCATGGTCGAACGATGTGCGGACGACCGTTCCGCCGACGCCCTTCAGGTCGGCAAGCACTTTGTCGGTGGTCATCTTGCGGATCAGCAGAAACAGGCCGGCCTTGCCCGGCGTCAGCGCCGCCTGTGCCTGCTGCCTCATCTGGTTGTCGTTGATGCCGACATCGGTGAATGCCCCGCCGATCGCGCCGCTCGCCATGCCGACCGCGGCGCCAATGAAGGGCATCAGGAAGATCCAACCGATCAGCATACCCCAGAACGCGCCGGACAGCGCGCCGGTGGTCGTGGTGTGAAACCATTGGTTCAGCTTGATTCGGCCGTTCGCATCCCGCGTGGCAATAACGGCATCGCCGATATCGATGAGATACTCCTTCTGCATGTCGAGTATCTTCGTGCGCACTTCCTCCGCCTTTGCTTCGCTGTCGAAGGCAATGAATACAAGGTCGCTCATGGTGACTTTCCTTTTTTGGGAAGAAAGCTGTTCCGGATCAGCTCTTGCGAATCTGCAGCGTGGCGATGTCGAAAGGCAGGACCCTAATGTCGCCGTTCGGCCCCTGCCAGACGGCAACGCCCTTCTCGAAATCCACGGCGGTTACCCTGCCAGCGGCAAAGAGCTGCGAGATCTGGTTCAGCAGCATCGTCTCCAGAATGCCCCGAACCGTCTGGCCGGAGGCCAGCCTGGCTTTGACCTGTGCCCGGAGTTCCGGTGTCAGCTGGGCAAGTTCCGCCTTCTCGAATGCCGTCGGTTGCGCCGCCGACACGACGGAAGGTGCCAGCACCGCCGCCATCGCAAGCGCGATCATCGATTTTCTGATTGTCGTTACGAGCATGTGTGTCGTCCTTTCTGGTCAGGCAACTTGCTGTGCCGGTTAAGGGGTCGCCAAAACCATTACGAGATGGCCGGGCATAATCCAGAGTTCGCGTGGCCAAAATGAGCGCCCGATAGAATGGCGCCGGCCGGCGGAATCGGTGCGGCTGTCCATCACCTCGGGTCAGGATTTGAAGGTGCGAACCTAATTGTCCTTCTCCAGGAACGGATCGGGCTGAACCCCGGCAAGCGGCCGGTCTGCCGGGCCCCAGTCACGCTCGATCGCATGGGCGTGCACGCTGGCGCCGCCGCACTGGTTCATCACCTCCAGAGCCCGCTGCTCCGCCTGCGCGTCTGGTGTGCTAACCCACACGACGGTCTCGCCATTCGCGAGACGACCGTGGATGTCGGCCGCATGATGCCGCGCGACGGCCCGGACCAGCAGCGCGCCGAGGCCGCCGCCCACGACCCCGCCCGCCAGCGTGGCGCCTATCGCCACGGCGAGCGCTCCACCGGCGGCGGCGACCGCCCACGCGCCGGCGAAGCCGCCAATCTGCATTGGCAGCGCGATCGCGAATGCCTTGCCCTCGTTCACGGAGGCGTGAGACGCGAATGCCTGCCGGGGCGACGAAGGATCATCGGCAACCGCGGTGGCCGAAGCCGAACCTTCCGCCTCCGCCGACACCCTCAGTATCGAAATCGCGGCGCGGTCCACGCCGGTGCGTTCAAGCCGGTCAACCACCGTCTCGACGGAAATTTGGGTGGGGAAGACCGAGGTGGACCCCAAATCCTGGACAGGTAGTTAAGAGAGACTCCCGCCCCTAAAACGGCCTGAAGGCCAGGGGTTACGGATGATGAATGTTCGCAAAAA